>DATHCE010000306.1:0-4549 GCA_035319685.1 Bryobacteraceae bacterium
ATGCCGGCGCTGGTCGAACGATTCGGCGTCGAATTTCGCGAGGTCCCATGGGAACGTTTTTACGAATCGATCGACGAGCGCACGCGCCTGGTCGCGCTCAGCGAGGTCAATTATTCGAGCGGATTCCGCCCGCCTCTCGACGAGCTTTCGCGCTTTGTTCGCGAGCGGGACGTGACGCTGTTTGTAGATGGAACGCAAAGCACCGGCGCGCTGCGATTCGATGTGACCAAATCGAACCCGGGTGCGCTCGCCGTGCATGCGTATAAATGGATGTGCTCGCCCACCGGCGCAGGATTTCTTTACGTCGCGCCGCAATTGCGCGCCAAGCTTCCCGCCGGCGTCGTGGGGTGGCGCAGTCATCAAGGCTGGCGCGCATCGGTGGATAACCTGCATCACGGAATGCCCGTCTTCAAGGAAAGCGCGGAAAAATATGAAGGCGGCTTCCTGTCGTTTCCGCTGCTGTACGCGATGCAGGCTTCGGTCGACATGATGCTCGAGATCGGACCGGAAGCGATCGAGCGCCGGGTGCTCGATCTCGCCGGAGCCGCGCGCGCATCCCTGCGCAACATGGGCGCCCGGGTGGACGACACCGGATCGCAGATCGTCGCGGCGAAATTCCCGGGGCAAGACCCGTCGCGGCTGGCGCGGGAACTCAAAGCGCGGCGCGTGCTGGTGGCTGCGCGGCACGGCTATTTGAGAATTTCACCGCATTTTTACAATAATGAGGAAGATTTGCAGAAGCTCGAAGAGGAATTGACAAAAATTCTGTGAGGACCACACTCGGATGCGTCGGCGTGGTCAATACTCCACGTTGATCAGGAACAATCCGCGCGCCGGCGCCGTGGGACCGGGCGGAATCGAACAGCCCGGATCGAGGCGGGCGAGAAGATCGGCTCGCGCGAGATTTCCCTTCCCCGCTTCGAGCAGCACGCCCACGAGGTTGCGCACCATGTGCTTCAAAAATCCGCTGCCGCGGACGCGATAGATCAGCCGGTCGTCGACCCGAGCCATCGAGGAAGAGAAAATCGTCCGAACTTTCGCTAGACCCAACCCGTCGCGTTCATCGGATGCGGCGAACGCCGAGAAATCGTGCTCGCCTTCGACGAGCGGCGCGAGCTCGATCATCCGGCCTTCCTCGAGCGGATAGGGATAATGATGCACATAGCGGCGATCGAACGGCTGGCAGATTTCCGCCCGCAGAATCCGATACTCGTAAATCTTGGAGACGGCATGGTAGCGCGGATGAAAATTTTCCGCCACTTCCGCGGCGTCGAGCACGCGGATATCGCGCGGCAGCAGCCGGTTCATCGCCTTTTTCAAATTTTCCACCGGAATCGGATTCGAGAGCGAAAATGCAGCGACCTGAGCCAGTGCATGCACGCCGGCATCGGTGCGGCCCGAACCGGTGACGTGAACCGGCGCGCCCTCGATTCCGCCCAGCGCCGTTTCGACGGCCGCTTGAATGGTGGGAAGCGCCGGCTGCACCTGCCAGCCGTGGAAATCGGTTCCGTCGTAGCTGAGGGTGACGCGAATGCGCCTCATGCGGACGGGCGCGACCCTGGTTTTTCCACGGCGATGCCCTGCGTGCACAACGGGCACTCCTCGGGTTTCCAGGCGATCGCGTCGAGCGTCGCCAGGGCCACACGCGGAACGCCTAAATCCACGCGGCCTCCGCTGCGATCGATGATCGATCCCGCCGCCAGCACGCGCGCGGGCCGGGATTGAACCAGATCGATCACCTCGCGCGTCGTGCCGCCGGTGGTGACCACGTCTTCAACGACCACCGCGGTTTCGCCGGGCTCGATCGCCAATCCGCGGCGGAGAGTCATCTTGCCCGAAGCGTCCCGCTCGGTGAACAGAAATCGCGCACCCAATGCGCGCGCGACTTCGTGCCCGATGATGAGCCCCCCGATCGCCGGCGATACCACGACGTTCGGCTTTTCGAGCTTCTCCGGCAGCGCTTCGAGCCTCGACGCCAGCTCGCGGCCCAAGCGCTCTGCGATCGCGGGATGCTGAAGCACCAGGGCGCACTGCAAATACTCGCTCGAGTGCAATCCACTGGTCAGACGAAAATGGCCGTTTAAGTATGCGCCGGTTTCCCGAAACGCTTTCAGGACCTCGGCGGGCGACGATTCAGACACGAGTTCCACTATAGCAAGCGCCCGATTGCGGGCCGAATCGGCCGGAGACCGACGGCACGATGACACGAATGCCACCAGAATTGGCCGAAAACGGCCAATGGGAACTTACGTCTACCGATGCGCCGCTGGCTCCGATCCGCTAAGGGCCTCGTTCGATAACGCCGAGCTCAATCGCCGAAAGTAGCCTCCGTCACGGCCATCGGTACACCTCGGTGTTGTTCCAATTTCGATAGAATCGGGAAGCCTGTATCGCTGCGATCAGCGGCCTAAGTTCCGTATCTGAGAAGTTGATCGGCGAACCCGCATTTGTCTGCGTCGTATTTGTCGGACCCACAGTAATATGTCCTGACGAAATTGTAAACGCCGTGGCATCTGGCGCATTCTTATCCCGATAGAATGGCGTCACGCCGCTCGCGACCACATAGATTGCGCCGGCCAAGTACGCTGCAATCTCATCATCAAGAACCTTCATCGTCACCGCCCTTGCAAATCCCAGGACGTGGAACATGGCATGAGTGCACTCGTGGACAAACATTGCCTTGTCTTCGGCGTAAAACCCTTCTGCTTTCGTTCCATAAATGGTTTTATCCTCATGAGAATAGTCGGCGACTGCACCAGTACGTACCTTAGATGGATCAATCCTGCATCGGATTTGCCCATTAGTTATCATCTGAGAGATCATCCCCAGGTGCATCGTGCCAACCACACGGCCTCGTGCCCTGAAATTCACCATCATTACCGCTGGTTCGCCCAGCGTACTCGTTATTGCGCTCGTGAAAATGCCGTCTTGGAATGGCATTTTACCTCCTGTCGCGGGGCTTACCCCGCGCGCTGAAACCGCGCCATCCCTTCAGTTTCAACTTGGCGGCCCGACGAGCCGCCATAACTCTCCGACGATCTACTTTGTTGCGCTGTCGCGAACTCCGCAACAGCGGGAATCTCTGAGCCGATGGGTTTCGCTCATCGGCAGGCACGCCGAAATCGCCGCTTGTATCCTCAGGTTGAGACTACAATAAACGAGCGACATTTCCAAGCCAATCCGGTAACTCTTTCCGGTGTGGAATTCCAGAACGGGACGGAAGACGCATCCGGCCACCTGTGCCGTTTTTATTTCAATCGTTTACAGGTTCATAATTCCTTTGGCACCGAAACTGCTCTCAGTGGAACCGTCATGAAACACAACGAGAGCTCAAGGAACCCCGGTTGCTCCTCTCAGCAGTTTCCCTCTGTAGTTTCCCAAACCCCTACCCTCAACCATCCCCAGTAGCCTACCCAACCAAAGTTCCTTGAGCCCTTAAGGGGACCGTTTTTTGGACCCCAGCTTTTTTTGGACCCCGGCTTTTTTTGGACCCCAGTCGGGCTCGTTCTAAAGAATTCGACACCCGGGTCGATAAACCGACTATGGACCGTTCTACTATTTCAGAATCCGCGGGAATCGTCGAATTTCAACTCAGTCTGCTGCGCGTCGCCTTGCCCGGCGAGCCGCCATCGGACCAGGCGATCGAGGTGGAACACCTGCTCGATTGCGCGGCCGTGGTCCGCGAACCGCTACAGTGAAGTAGTGCGAATTGTCCCGCTGATCGCCAGCGCTACGGAAATGGTGCATGCGCTCGGCCTGGGCGAATTTCAAGTCGGAAGGTCGCATGAGTGCGACTATCCGCCCGAAGTCTTGCCCCTTCCGGTCTGCACATCGCCGCGCTTCGAGGCGTCCGGAGACTCGCGCGCGATCGATGCGCGGGTGAAATCCACGCTGGCCCAAGCCGAGAGCGTGTATCGCGTGTTCGAAGACGTGCTCGCCTCGCTCCAGCCGACCCATATCATCACGCAGACCCAGTGCCGGGTGTGCGCGGTGAGCCTGGAGGATGTGGAACGCGCGCTGAGCGGGAAATTCCCGACCCGGCCGCGAGTGGTGGCGCTCGAACCCAATTCGCTCAAGGATATCCGGCAGGATTTTTTGAAGATCGCCCGGGCCTGCGGCGTCGAGGAGCGCGGCGTGCGGCTGGTCGAATCGATCGATACCCGTTTTCGGGAAATCGGGAACCAGGCCAAAGCCGCCGGAAAGCGGCCCCGGGTCGCGGTGATCGAGTGGCCGGAGCCGCTGATGGCGGCCGGCAACTGGGTCCCGGAGCTGCTCGCGATGGTGGGCGCGGAAAACCTGTTCGGGACGGCCGGGGAGCATTCGCCGTGGATGAAGTGGGAGGAACTGGCCGCGTCGGACCCGGACGCGATCGTGTGCGCGCCGTGCGGCTACGATCTCAAAAAAACGCGCGAGGAGATGCACTGGCTCACGGAAAATCCCGTCTGGGCAAATCTGCGCGCAGTCCGGCAAGGCCGCGTATACCTGGCCGACGGGAACCAGTATTTGAACCGGCCCGGAGCGAGAATCGTCGAATCGCTGCGGATTTTCG
>DATHCE010000307.1:0-2270 GCA_035319685.1 Bryobacteraceae bacterium
GGAAGCGGCCTACGGACTGCCGGAATTCTGCCGTGCCCGGATCGCCCCGTCGCGTCTGATCGCCAATCCCGGCTGCTACCCGACGGCCGCCAATCTCGCGCTTCGACCGCTGCTTGAAGCCAACGTGATTGCCCGCGAAGCCGGCATCGTCTGTGACGCCAAGAGCGGAGCAAGCGGCGCCGGCCGCAAGCCGTCTCTCAAAACCAGCTTTTGCGAAGTTACCGAAAATTTCTCGACCTACGCCATCCTCGACCATCGCCACGTCCCCGAGATCCTGCGCACCTCCGGCCTCGAGGAGCGCGAGCTCAGCTTCACTGCGCAGATGATCCCCATCGCCCGCGGCATCCTTGAAACCATCTATTTTCGCGCCCTGAATATCCGCTCCGCGCAGGAAATTTTTGAAATATACCGGTCCCGTTACGCCAGTGAAGCGCTGGTGCGGCTGTACGAGCCCGGGAGCATTCCCGATATTCAGTCCGTCGCACACACCAATTTCTGCGATTTGGGCATCCAATACGATACGCCAACCGGCAGAGCGGTTGTCGTCGCGGCCATCGATAATCTCGGCAAAGGCGCCGCCGGACAGGCGATTCAGAACATGAACCTCGCGCTCGGCTTTGAGGAAACGGCAGGTCTTTTTTAAAGTGAGGATTCTGGTCAAGCTCGGCGGCACTCTCTTGGACGACCCCGCCTCGCTCGCCCGCCTGGCGAGGGAGATCTCCGCGGCCCACAGACGCGACCGTCTCGTCGTCGTTCACGGGGGCGGAAAACAGATGACCCGGTTCCTGGCCGAGCGCGGAATCGAGAGCCGGTTCGTCAACGGCATGCGCGTGACCACCCCGGAAGTGCTCGACGCGGTGCTGAAAATTTTCGCCGGTTCCGTCAACACGGCGCTCGTCGCCGCGCTGCGCGCCGAAGAAGCGCAAGCCGTGGGCTTGACCGGCGTCGATGCCGGTCTCGTCGATGCCGAGCCGCTGGATCCCTCCCTTGGATCGGTTGGCCGTCCCGTACGTTCTGACCCGCGACTGCTGAACGTGCTGGTCGATGCAGGCTTTTTGCCGGTAGTCGCCTGTGTCGCGGGCGACTCTTCCGGCGCGGTCTACAACGTTAATGCCGACCAGATGGCCGTCGCTTGCGCAAACGCCTTCCAGGCAGAAAAGCTCCTTTTCCTGACCGATGTCGAAGGCGTGCGCGACCAGTCCGGCGCGATTCGGCCCGTTTTGGATGCCACCGAAGCTCGCCAACTGGTTCATTCCGGCGTCGCATCGGGCGGCATGCAGGCCAAGCTTGACGCGAGTCTGGGTTATTTCATGCAGTTCCACCACAATACCCCGGGGGAAGTTCGGATTTGCTCGGGATCCAGTCCCGATATTCTCGAAAAAATCCTCTCCGGCGCGCCGGTTGGGACGCGCCTGGTTTCGCATCATGCGGTCGCGCGCCATGACTGAAATTCGCAAAGCCACACTCGCCGATATTCCGGCGCTGCTCGCCCTGATCAACGCGTACGCCAAGGGCGGCATCATGTTGCCGCGGAATGAGTTCGAGATTGCTGAAAATATCCGCGACTTCATCGTCGCTACGGCTGACGGACGCCTGGCAGGCTGCGGCGCCCTGCACTTCTACACGCCCAGCGCGGGCGAGATCCGCAGCCTGGCCGTCGATCCCGCTCTCAAGACCAAAGGCATTGGCCGGGCGATTGTGGAAGCCCTCGAGAATGAAGCGCGTGAACATCATCTTCAATCTTTGTTTGCCTTCACCTACGTCGACCAGTTCTTTCGCAAGCTCGGCTTCGACGAGGTCGATCGCAGCGAGCTGCCGCTCAAAGCCTGGAAAGATTGTCTTCGCTGCCCCAAGTTTCAGGCCTGCGATGAAATCGCCATGTTGAAACGTCTCGCCCATACCCCGGTCCAGCCCGTAGAAGCCCTCGATGTACTACAAGGGCCAAAACCCGAGCTCATTGAGTTGCCTCGCCTCCCAATCCTGCGGTAGTTTCAGAACGGGTCCCAAAATAGTACCGTAGTTTTGAAAATTTACCTGGAAAGCTGAGAATATGTGCGCAATAATTCCACTTATATCGAAAAGGCGCAGAATCTCGGCAACGGGAAGGTGAAATGCAATGAAGGCCCAAACCATCGACGTTAAGACTTCGGCCGGAAGAATTCTTTCCTCCACGATTTTTCGGCCCGGAGGCCGGAAGCTGCTCGCCAAGGGGCACGTGCTTCGCGACGAAGATGTACGGCTGCTCGAAACCGAGGGGCTGAACCAGGTGT
>DATHCE010000308.1:0-3395 GCA_035319685.1 Bryobacteraceae bacterium
TGCTGACTGGCGGCGGCAAGTCGATCCTCGCCAGCTACGGTTACCGGTAAACCTGTTTCATCGGAGGTTACGATAGCCTAGGAACATGGCCGTCAAAAGCCTCCTGCTGATGGCTTTGGCTGGACTGGTCTTGGCTGGACGGGTCTTCGCCCAGCCTGCCGGACGCGGCGTCATTTCGGGCACCGTCGTCGACTCCGCAAGCGGCGATCCGGTGCGCAAAGCGATTGTCACCGTCACCTGGCAGGGGACGCCGCGCTCCTGGGCGACCGCGGCCACGGACGGGTCGGGCAATTTTCGATTCGAAGGACTCCCCGCCGGAAAATATGACCTTCGCGCCAGAAAAGCGGGCGTCGGCGAGGCGGCGTACGGCGCAAAAAGCGCACGTGAGCTTGGCGAGCTGATCACCCTCGGCGGCGGCGAAACGCTCTCCGGACTGGAGCTGCGAATCCTCCATTCCGCCTCGATTTCAGGGCGCGTGTTCGATCCGGAAGGCGACCCGGTCGTGGGCGCAAACGTGGCGCTTCTTCGGCCGGGCCGGAGCCTCGGGGCTCGCATTCTGGCGAATTATATACAGACCTCGACCGACGATCGCGGCGAATATCGATTCGCGGGCATCGATCCCGGCGAATACTACGCCCGAGCCATGCCGGTTCGCCCCGGGCAATCCAGAGTTGAGGAGGGGACTCGGGAGATCGCGACAGGCGTATTCTACGGCGGCGCGCGCCAGTCCAAAGATGCGAGCCCGTTGACCATTCGCGGCGGCGAAAATCTTGCGGGAATCGACTTTCGCCTGATCGCGGAACAAACCGCGCAGGTCCACGGTCACATCTCGGGCGCGCCGGCAGTGGCCAAAAACAACGAGGAGGATAGACTTTATCAAGCGCCTCAGAATTTCATCCAGGTGCAGGTAATGTCGCTTGAGGAAGACCTGCCGGCGGAGAATTTCGGCACGACGATACAAGCGTCGGATTCCTCGTTCAGCCTGCCCGATATTCCGGCCGGCCGGTATCGCGTGCGGGCGGTGATGCAAACCGCGAACAAAGCCTTCGGAGCCGCTCAGGTTCTCGATCTGCATCCCGGCGAGAACGAAATCGAGCTGACGCTCACGCCGGCCATCGAAATCAAGGGCCAGGTTCGGTTCGAAGGACCCACTGCGCCGCCGGCGGCTCGCATGCGAGTGGCCCTCACGCAGCCCGGCGTCCGGGGCGAGAATGTTTCGGCCGCTTTGGGAAGCGATGGGCGCTTCACGCTCGCGCAGGTTTTTCCGGGCGAATGGGAAATCGACGTGAACGGAATGCCGCGCGGCACTTTCCTGAAATCCGCGCGGTTGGGCGACAAGGATATTCTGTTTTCGCCCTTCGAAATCGAATCCGGCGATGCGCCGATCAACATCGTCGCGAGCACCAATACCGCCGCGATCGAGGGCCAAGTGGATGCGGGCGCCGCGGATCGAGCGCGCGCGGGCATTGTGCTTGCGCCCTCCGGCAAGCTCCACGATTTCGCGCGATTTTATTACAGCGTGGCCGCCGGCGATGACGGAAAATTCCAGCTGAACGGCATCGCGCCGGGCAAGTACACGATCTTCGCGCTCGAAAAAATGGCTCCCGCGGGTTTCCGGAACCCCGAAGCCGCGGACCAGCTTGCGCCGCTCGGCCAGGAGATCGAGCTGACCGAAGGCAAGACGATCGAAGTGCATCCGAAGTTGATCCCGCAGGAGCGCGCGCGTGAGGCAATTCCATGAAGGCCGCGCTTTTCCTGCTGATCGCGACGGCCGCGGCGCAGAATCAGACCGGCGGCCTGAAAGGCGTCGTCGTCGATTCGGTTTCGCGTCAGCCGGTGAAGAAGGCGACCGTGACGTTGATGCCTGTCTGGAATCCGGCGTTCAACCAATCGCCCAATTCACAGCAGAATCAGGGTCCGCGGGCGGCGGTGACCGATGCCGGCGGATCGTTCGCGTTCGAAAACCTGCCCATCGGTCAGTTTCAGATCACCGTGCAGCAGACGAATTATCCCCAGGCGCCTCCGTCGAGCGCCGTCGAGATCAAGCCGGGCGAAATCGCGGGGCCGGTCACGGTGGAATTGATTCCCGGCGCCGTCATTAGCGGACATATTGTCGATGAGGACGGCGATCCGTTGAACGGCTGCGGGGTGTTGCCTCATCCCGCCGCGCATCTGGAACGGGGCGTTCCGATGCGAGGCCGGCCGTCTTCGAACGCCGATGGCGAGTACCGGATTTCCGGCATCCCGTCCGGCAAATACATTGTGTCGGTCAATTGCTATCAGCCGGTGTTCGAGCCGCGGCCGTTTTCCGCGGGTCCGGACCCGCCGCCGGCGCGCGCCTACCGCGCCGAGTTTTATCCATCCGCGACGGATGCGAAGTCCGCGGAGGTGATGGATCTGGCGCCCGGCGTCGAAAAATCCGGCGTCGATTTTCAGATGAAACCCGTGCCTGTGACGCAGGTGCGCGGAACTTTCGCGGGCGACGTCTGGCGCGGATACGAAAATCTCCTGCTTCAATTGATGGACGTGAACGAGACGGGCCCCGGCCGTTTTAGCGGCGGCTCATCTGTCGATTCCTCGAAAGGCACCTTCGAATTTAAGAAAGTCTTCCCCGGCTCTTACCTGCTGATCGGATTCTCCCAGGGCGATCCCGCCGGACGGATCGGCGTGGCCCAGCGCCTGGAGGTTAAGGACCAACCGGTGGAGACCGTGCTCGAATGGCGGCGCGCAATGGATATCAGCGGAACCGTCGAAGTGGAGAATCATACCAACCAGCCGGTTGCGATGAATCAGATTAGGATTCAACTTGCTCCGGACAATGCGACGGGCCTGCCGTTTTCGCAGGCGCCGGTGCAGGACGACGGGAGCTTCACCGTAAAATCCGTCCTGCCCGCACAGTGGCGGGTTCACGCGCAGGGCCCCGTGTTCCTCAAATCGGCGTGGATGGGAACGGACGAAATTGCCGGTCAACTGTTGGATCTGACCGCGGGCACGGCCGCGCCGCTGCGCATCGTGGTGAGCGACAACACGGCAACCATTCAAGGAACCGGGCCGGCGAACCGGCAAATAGTTATGGAGCACGTCGAGGGACAGGCGGTCAGCGACAGGATCGCCGGCATCGATAATAACGGGCACTATACTTTTAGCGGCCTGGCGCCCGGCAATTACCGGCTCATGGTAGGCGATGCCTTCGACGACCGTACGCCGGATGCGGCAAAAGAGATCACCGTTCAAGAGGGCGAAACGGCGACCGTCGACTTCAAAAATTAGCGTCCGACGACGACGATTTGAAAACTGTCCGGGACCGCCTGCGGCCGCCCCTTCTTACCATCTTTGCTCTCAGCCGGCGCAGCAAACTCCGCGGTGGGCAGGTACAGCTTGTGCGCTTTCTGATC
>DATHCE010000309.1:0-2728 GCA_035319685.1 Bryobacteraceae bacterium
CGCCGTAGAAAACGTGGCTGCGGAAGCCATGCGCGCCCAGCCGCACATCTTCCGCGTTTACACACGCACGCAGTTGCTTAATGGGCTCTACTCCGCCGACCAGGTCGGGGTGCGGGCCCGCAACGGGTTCAACGCCGGGCGTTCTCCCGACGTGATCATCATTCCCGATCCGTACTGGATGTTCTCCGCCACCGGAACCACCCACGGAGCCCCGTTCGATTACGACGCCCACATCCCGATTCTGTTCCTGGGCGCGCAGATCCGCGCGGGGCGCTATAACAGGAACGTCGCCGAGAACGATATCGCGCCGACGCTCGCCACCATGCTCGACGTTGAAACGCCCAGCGGCAGCGTCGGCCGGGTGCTGGATGAAATGTTGAAATGACCCACGCTCGGGAAAGCCGCGCCAGTAAGAGTCTGTGCGAAAACGGCGACTTTTTACCCCCGGCATGACTGCCGGGGCTTGCTCGGCGCTTGCCGCTCAACGACATCGTCCAGCCCTGCCAGTGACATGATGGGGCTGCGAAACCGGTCGATGCAAATCAAGAAATGGTTTAGAATAGGACTCTATAAAGGAGTCCGTTCAACCCATGTTCCGTAAGTCCCTGTTCCCGGCGCTCGCAGTGTGCGCGGCGGGCCTCATTTCCCCGGTCATCGCCCCGGCGCAGACGAAAGTCGGCGTTGTGAATCTCCAGAAGGCGATTCTCGAAACGGCCGAAATCAAAAAAGCCTCGGCCGAAATGCAGGCCAAGTACAAGCCCCGGCAGGATGCGCTCGAAAAGGCCCAGCGCGAATTGGCCGATATTCAAACCCAGCTTCAGGCGAGCCAGGGCAAGCTGAGCGCGGCCGGCGAAGCCGATCTTCAGGCGCGCGGCCAGCGCAAGCAGCGCGAGGCGCAGCGGCTCCAGGACGATCTGCAAACCGATGTGGATGGCGAGCGCAATACCATTTTACAGCGCGCCGGCCAGCGGATGACCGAAATCCTCAGGAAAATCGAGGAAGAAAAAGGACTCGACATGATCGTCGACGTCACCAGCATAGTGGTGTTCAAGCCGGCCCTTGAAGTCACCACGGAAGCGACTGCCGCATACGACAAAGCCTATCCGGTGAAGTGACGATGGCGGGATACCTGGATGAATACGGTGTTGCGGATGAACGGCGGGAGCGCCGTATCAAGCGCATCGTCATTTGGGGACTGGCGATCGTATCGGTCGCGGCCGTAGCGTACTTCACCTTCCGGAACTGGAACGAGGAGCAGCAGATGAAGAAATTCTTCACGCTGCTCGAGCAAAAAAAGTATCAGGACGCTTACGCCCTCTGGGGATGCACGGCGGATACTCCCTGCAAATATTATTCGCCGGACAAATTCCTGGAGGATTGGGGCGAGTCGAGCCCCTACGCGAATCCTCAGGACGCCCGCACCCTGCATGAGGATGTTTGCGGAACCGGCGTGGTCTTCGACATCCAGGCGCCCAAAGCCGATGAGGTCGGCCTGTACGTCGACCGCAACACCAAGTTGATCAGCTTCGCCCCCTGGACGCGCTGCCCCGGCCCGCATCTCCAGATCTGGGAGTTTTTCAAACAGCACTTCGGCTAAAACCGTCGCATATCGGCTAAGAGCACATCGGATAAGATGGCAGAGTGAATCGCACACTCCTCTCTCTGCTGGTTTTTTCGGGACTCCTCTCCGCCGAACACTACGACCCCGCGATTTTCGCCGGACTCGAATGGCGCAGCATCGGCCCCGATCGAGGCGGCCGGTCGATCACTTCCGCGGGCAGCTCCTCGCGGCCCAATGAATATTATTTCGGCGCCGTGGGCGGCGGACTCTGGAAAACCACCGACGGCGGCACCTCCTGGCGTCCCGTCACCGACGGCCAGATCAAAAGCTCGTCCGTGGGCGCCGTCGCCGTGGCGGAATCGAATCCCGACGTCGTCTACATCGGCATGGGCGAAACCGAGCTGCGCGGCAACATCATGCAGGGCGACGGTGTGTACAAATCCACCGATGCCGGCAAGACCTGGAAGCACATGGGCCTCGCCGATACGCAGGCCATTGCCCGCATTCGCGTTGATCCCAACGACGCCGGCATTGTGTACGTCGCGGCGCTGGGCCATCCCTACGGGCCGAATCAGGAGCGCGGCGTGTTTCGCTCGAAAGACGGCGGCCAGACGTGGCAGAAGATTCTTTATAAGAGCGATCGCGCCGGTGCCGTGGACCTGGCGCTCGACCCGCACAACTCGCGCGTCATGTACGCCGCCATCTGGGATGTGTATCGCACCTCCTGGACGTTATCCGACGGCGGACCGTTGAGCGGATTTTATAAATCGATCGACGGCGGCGATCACTGGACCGAAATCACCCGCAATCCGGGATTGCCGCAGGGAATCATCGGCAAGATCGGGGTCGCGGTTTCGGCCGATTCGAATCGCGTCTACGCTATGGTGGAAGCCGAGGACGGCGGCCTGTTCCGCTCCGAAGACGCCGGCGCGCACTGGACCCGCGTCAATGAGGATCGCCGCCTTCGCCAGCGCGCGTTCTACTACTCGCGCATCACCGCCGATCCGAAGGATAAGGACACGGTGTACATCATGAACACCGGCCTGTATCGATCGACCGACGGTGGAAAATCGGTGAAGCAGCTTCGTCCGCGTCACGGCGATCAACACGATCTGTGGATCGCTTCGAACGATCCGGAGCGCATGATCAATTCCAACGACGGCGGCG
>DATHCE010000310.1:0-25493 GCA_035319685.1 Bryobacteraceae bacterium
GAATCGCTGGCCAACGCCAGCTCGGGATTCGAGGCCAAGCGATACTTGCGATCTGTGTTTTACCAGCGCGTCAACGGGCGAAAAACTCCACCCCGCGAATCGCGCGATCCATACCTGACTAGTTGAGGCCTGACCGGTTGAGGCCTGACCGGTTCAGCCCGGCGGCCGCGGTCAATGCCACTGTCCGATCCTCTGACACTGACCGCTTCTCTGACGCGTCCGGGAGTCCGCTCACCTTCCTTGAACCGGGAGCGGCCGGCGGCAAGTCCTGGTAGCCTAATACCTTGAGGGCGGCGGTCGGATTTTACGAAGGTCGGCTTCCGGCTTGCCATCTGTCACAATCGAAGCACGACCGGAAAGGATCGATTCATGGCAGCGAACGATGGCTCGGGAGGTTGCGAAGCGTGCAGGAACCGTGGGGAAGACCGGCGCACCATGCTCATGTGGGTGTTGGGTGGAGGGGCGCTGGCATCCCTGGCCACCTTCCTCTATCCGGTAATCCGGTTTCTGAATCCCCCGCTGATTACCGAGACCCAGGTCAATGAGGTCTCCGGCGGAAAAGTGGCGGACCTGAAGCCGAATTCGGGCAAGATCGTGAAGTTCGGGAGTCAGCCGGCGCTTCTGGTGCGCGTGAACGAGACCGAGTGGAAGGCGTTTTCGGCGGTGTGCACGCACCTGCATTGCACGGTGCAGTATCGCGCCTCGACCGACCAGATCTGGTGTCCCTGCCACAACGGGACCTACGACCTGAGCGGAAGGGTGGTCTCCGGCCCGCCGCCGAATCCGCTCGACGAGTATGCGGTGAACGTCCGCGGCGATGAAGTCTGGATTTCGCGGCGCGCATAGGCCAACACGATGACTTCAAAAATAACCCAATGGCTCGATGACCGGCTGGGCCTCGCCGCGATTCGCGAGGTTTCGGCTCATAAGACCGTCCCGGTCCATTCTTCGACGCGCTGGTATTACTTCGGCGGCATCACGCTGTTTCTGTTCGGCATCCAGATCATCACCGGGACATTATTGATGTTCTATTACCGCCCGACGGTGGCCGAAGGATTCGACAGCGTGCGCTTCATCATGACGCGCGTCGAGTTCGGATGGCTGATCCGGTCCATTCATAGCTGGTCGGCGAACCTGATGATCTTCTCCGCTTTCGTGCACATGTTCAGCGTCGTTTTCACCCACGCCTACCGTCCGCCGCGGGAGCTGACCTGGGCGAGCGGCATCGTGCTTCTGGGCCTGTTACTGGGCTTCGGCTTCAGCGGCTATCTGCTGCCCTGGAATCAGATTTCTTATTTCGCGACCAAGGTGGGCACCGACGTGGCCTCCATCACGCCGGTGGTCGGCCCGTCGCTCGCGCGCATCCTGCGCGGCGGCGACGACGTGGGGGCGCCGACCCTGACGCGCTTTTTCGCGCTCCACGTGATGGTGCTGCCGATGCTGACCGCGGGACTAGTGGCGCTGCACGTTCTGCTGGTCCAGAAAAACGGCATGAGCACGCCTCCCTGGATTCCGGGGTCGGGCGTGAAGCACATGAAATTTTTCCCGAACTTCTTTCTGCGCGAAGCGATGGTGTGGTACGGAGCGCTGGCCGTGCTGGGCGCGCTGGCGGCGATTTTCCCATGGGAGCTCGGCATCAAAGCGGACCCGTTCGCCTCCGCCCCGACCGGGATTCGCCCGGAGTGGTATTTCCTGGCGGAATTCTACACGCTGAAGCTGATCCCGAGTCACATCTGGGTGTTTGAAGGCGAGCTTCTGGGGATCGCCGGATTCGGGCTCCTGGCCGTCTGCTGGGCGCTGATTCCGGTGTGGGGTGTGGATCGCGCCGGGGAGGCCCGCACGCGCCTGGTTACCGGCGCGGGAATCTTCCTGGCAACTTATCTGGCCATCTTTACGGTTTTGGGGTACTACAAATGAAAGCCCTGCTGCTGTTGCTTGCCCCCGCGTTGCTGGTCGCCCAATCCGCGAAAGACACCTGCATCGAGTGCCACTCCGCGATGGAGGGAGATATTCAACGCCCGGCGCTGCTGATCAAAGACGACATCCACACCGCCAACGGATTGAGTTGCGCGGATTGCCATGGCGGCGATCGCACCAGCGACGATCCGTCGGTGGCCATGAGCAAAGCCAAGGGCTTTCTGGGCAAGCCGGCCCGCACGGCAATCCCGGAGTTCTGCGCCAAGTGCCACAGCAATCCCGATTACATGCGGCACTACCGCCCGCAGCAGCGCGTCGATCAGCTCGCGCTGTACAAGACCAGCGTGCACGGTCAGCTCCTGGCCAAAGGCGACGAGAATGTCGCCACCTGCGTCGATTGCCACAGCGTTCACAACATCCACGCGGTGAAAGACGCCATGGCGCCGGTCTATCCGCTGCACATTCCGGACACCTGCGGACGCTGCCACTCCGATGCCAAGAAAATGGCGAAGTATGGCATCCCCACCGACGAGGCCGATCAATACCGCACCAGCGTCCACTGGGCGGCGCTGTCCAAAGGAGGCGACCTGTCGGCGCCCACCTGCGTATCGTGTCATGGAAATCACGGCGCCAAGCCGCCGGAGGTGGAATCGGTCGCCGCAGTATGCGGAACCTGCCACGTCCTGTTCCAGCAGCTTTACGAGAAGAGCCCTCACGAGCCGGTCTTTTCAGGGGTGGGCGGCGGCGGCGGATGCATCGTGTGCCACAGCAATCACGGAATTCATCAACCCTCCACGGCCATGCTGGCGGGACCCAAGGCGGTCTGCTCGCAATGCCACGATCCGTCGACGCCGGGCGCCAACGCCGCCGTCCAGATCGCCGGATGGGTGAACACGCTCGATGCGTCGCTTCAAGATTCCGAGACCGTTTTGGGAACCGCCGAAAGAGCCGGCATGGAGGTTTCCGATGCGCAGGCGCAACTGGCCGATGGCCGCGAGGATCTGATCAAGGCTCGCCTGGCGATGCATTCGTTCCATCCCGAGGAGATGCACCAGCCGATCGAGGCCGGGATGTCGATCGCCGGCGAAACCCTGCGCGCCGGACAGGCTGCGCTGAAGGAGCGGGACTTTCGCCGCTTCGGCCTCGCGATTTCCGTGCTGTTTATCATCATCACCGTAGTGGCTCTGTTTCTGGTGATCCGGAGGCTCGAAGCCAACGGCGAAGGCTATCTCGAAGCCCCGCCACAGCATTAAACTGTTAAAGAAAAGGAGATGGTATGAAGTCTATCGCTCTGGTATTCATCGCGGCATGCGGCTTGGTCAGCGCGGGCGCGCCCGAAGGGAAAACCGTATTCGAAGGCAAGTGCCAGGCCTGTCACGGCCCCAAAGGCGAAGGCAAGGCCGCCATCGCCAAGATGTATAAGGTCGAGATGCAGCATCTGAGCTCGAAAGAAGTACAGTCGAAAACGGATGCCGAGATCAAGGAGATCATCACCAACGGGAAGGGCAAGATGAAGCCCGTCGCCGGACTGAGCGAGAAGGAAAAGGACGACGTGATTGCCTACGTGCGGACGCTCAAAGAGTAGCGCACCGCGCTTCCGGCGCCTGCTACCATAAGCTGGCATCGGAATTATGGGCGGAAAGCAATGGTTTTGGGCGACGCTCACGCTGTCGAGCATCACCATCGTATCGGCGGTGTTCGCGGCTTGGGAACTGGTGGAGAACCGGTTTTTCCGCGACGCCAATTACCTGACGCTGCATTATCTGTACATCACGCGCGGCGTGGCATCCTCGCTGGTGCTGGCGTTTTGGGCGGCTTGGTTCGTCCTTCGCCAGCGCCGCATCAGCGAACAGGATCTGCGCCGCTCGCATGAGCGGTATCGCGCCCTGCTCGAAGATCTGCCGGGAGCGGTGATTCTTTACGACAAGGATCTGCGGGTTTCCGAATGGAACGCCTCGGCCGAGCGCATGTACGGCTACACCAAGGACGAAATCCGCGGGCAGGCGCTTCCCACCGTGCCGCCGGCGAAGAGGGGCGAGTTACATGACCTGATGGGCCGCGTCGAGGCGGGCGAGGCGGTGCTCAATGTCGAGACCACGCGGCTCGACCGTAACGGCGCGCCCTTCCCGGTGCAGCTCAGTCTCCGCCCGTTCCGCGAGCGCGACGGCGTGGTACATTTCCTCGAAGCGGCCTACGACATCCGCGAGCGCGTGCGCTGGCGCGAGGCCATGCTGGAGCTCGAAAAGCTCACCAGCATGGGAAAGATGGCCGCGGGCACGGCGCATCATTTGAATTCGCCGCTCGCCGCGCTGCTGCTGCGGGTCCAGCTCATGCGCGAGCGCGGGGGCGGCGAAGGAGGCGATTCGAGCGACCCAGACCTGGCGCAGCTTGAAGACGGGCTGAAGTTTTGCCGCCACTTCGTCCAGCGGCTTCTGGAATTCGCCCACATGGGACCTGTGGACAAAACCAATCAGGACCTCGGCGCAACCGTGGAATCGGTGGCCGGGTTCTTTCAACCCGTGGTGCGGACCAAGCGCGCGACACTGGTGACAGAAACCTCGGAAGCGAGAGGTTCGCAGGTTTGCGCCGACCGCAACCTGCTGGAGACGGTTTTGTTGATCCTGCTGAGCAATGCGCTGGACGCGATTCCGGTGGGCGGAAGGATCTCGGTCAGTTGCCGGCGGGCTCCTCCGGGCTCGATCGAGGTCGCGGTGAGCGACAACGGGCCGGGCATCAGCCCGGCGAACCTGGCTCGCGTGTTCGAGCCATTTTTTACCACCAAGGAGCCTGGCAAAGGAACCGGCCTCGGCCTTGCGATCGCCAAAAATTTCGTAACCGAGCACGGCGGCTCCATTCGAATCGAAAGCGAAGCGGGGCGCGGCGCCACCGCCTATATCGATCTTCCGGTGGTTGACGGGAGGGGGACGTGAAATCCGGCCCGGCCATTCTGGTGGTGGATGACGATGCCAGCCTTGCGGCCACTCTGCGGGATTTTCTTTCGCGCGAAGGATATCAGGTCGAAGTCGCGCAGTCGGGAGCCGAGGCGCTCGCCATTCAGGCCGCCAATTCGCGCATTTCGCTCGCCTTGATCGACCTGATCATGCCTGTGATGGACGGCCTGACGCTGACCGAGGAGCTGCGCCGCCGCGACCCCGACCTCGCGGTGGTCATCATGACCGGTTACGGCACCATCGAGACTGCGATCGAGGCCATCAAGAAGGGCGCCGAGGATTATCTGACCAAGCCGTTCGACTATGTCGCGGTGCGCAAGAAAATCGCGCGCTTGATGGAGGTGATGGAGCTGCGGGAACGCGTCGCCCAGCTCGAAGGAAATCTCGAGCGGCAGGAATGTTTTGAGAATATCATCGCGGTTTCGACGGCCATGGAGCGCGTGCTCGAACGAGCGCGGCTCGCCGCCGCCACCGACGCCTCGATTCTGATCGTCGGCGAGACCGGCACCGGGAAAGAGATGCTCGCCCGCGCGATTCATCAGGCCAGCCCGCGCGCGCGGATGCCGTTCGTCGCCGTGAACAGCGGAGCCTTGCCGCGCGAGCTGGTCGAAAGCGAGCTGTTCGGATTCCGCCGCGGCGCCTTCACGGGAGCTTACACCGATGCGCCCGGGATTTTTTCCGCGGCCTCCGGCGGCACGGTTTTCCTGGACGAAATCGGCGAGATGCCGAAGGACGTTCAGGTGAAGCTGCTGCGCGTGCTCCAGGAAGGCGAGTTGCGTCCGGTGGGCAGCACCAAGGCGGTGCATGTCGACGTACGGGTGGTCTCGGCCACCAATCGCCCGCTGAACGAGCTGCGCGGCGCCGCCTTGCGCGAGGATCTGTACTTCCGCATCGCGACCGTGGTGTTGCAGGTCGCGCCGCTGCGCTCGCGGCCGGAAGACATTCTGGTGCTGGCGCAGCACTTCTCCGCGCGGCTCTCGCGCCGCTACGGCCGCGAAATTTCGCTCGCGCGCAGCGCGCTCGAACTGCTCCTCGGCTATCCGTTTCCGGGCAATGTTCGCGAGCTCGAAAGCCTGATCGAAAGCGCCTCCGCGGTATCCGCCGACAATCCGCAATCCATTACCGACAAAGATCTGAGGCCCTTGCTCAGCCACGCCGAGCTTTCCCCGGCGTCATCCATCCCTGCCTTGGTTTCCATGGAGCAGGTGGAGCGTCTGACCATCCAGCAGGCGCTGCGCATGGCCGACGGCAACCGCACCAAGGCCGCTTCGCTGCTCGGAATTTCGCGCGACACGTTGTATCGCAAACTGCGCCAATATCAGGGCTGACCCCCCGCGCGTCCGAAAATCGGACGGCCGTCGCGTTTCGCGACGCGGCGCTTAGTCGCATGCTGAACCAGCGCAAGGGGTTTTCACATGGCGCGTGACGTGCATCCGTTCAGGCATGACAGTGCCGGGTGGACGCAAACAACTTTTGTTTTGGGTTGCTGCGGCCGTGATTGCCTCAGCCGCCCTGATCACCATCGTGATTCGAGAGCGCCAGCCGTCCACGGCGCGGCACGCTCTGTTCGTCGTGGGCGACCCGCAGCGGGGCGCGGCGTTGTTTTTCGGCGATAAACAGTGCTCCATTTGCCACTCCGTCAATGGCTCGGGCGGTCATATCGCGCCCGATCTATCCGCCGAGCATCCCGGCGCGCCGGCCATGGGTTGGCTGGCGATCGTGCTGTGGAATCACGCTCCCGGCATGTTCCGGCGCATTAGCGGCAGCAAGTCTTATCCTCAGTTGACCTCGCAGGACATGGCGGACGTGCTCGCGTTCCTCTACCAGGCGGCCAACGTCGACCGCCCCGGCAATGCGTCGGCCGGCGAGAAAGTTTTCCACGATAAAGGCTGCGCCAACTGCCATTCGGTGCGATCGGTGGGCGGAAATTCCGCGCCGGAATTGTCGGGCGTGGCCGCCGGGGGCCCCAATGAGTGGATGCGCGCCATGTGGAATCATACCCAGTCGATGGTCGAGCCGATTACCAAAAAGCTCGGGCAGTGGCCCGAATTCATGGGCAGCGAGATGAACGACCTGGTCGCCTACGTGGGAGCGGGGAACCAAACCCCGCAGGCATCCGCGCGCACCGCGAGCGCCGACAACGGATGGAAGGTGTTTCAGGCGCGATGCATCCAGTGCCACGCCGTGCGCGGACAAGGCGGCACGCTCGGTCCGGAGCTGGGTCCGGCACACGAACTGCCGCTCACCACGTCCGCGTTTGCCAGCGTGCTGTGGAATCACGCGCCGGCCATGATCCGTCTGGGACGCGAGACCGGCGTCGCTGTGCCCACGCTTCAGCGCGATGAAATGGCTGACCTGACGGCGTTTCTCGCCAGCCTGCGCTACGTCGAGCCCACCGGGTCTCCCTTCGTCGGCCAGCGCGTATTCCGCGTCCGCGGTTGCGCGCAGTGCCATGGACAGGAAGCCGAGGGCACCGAGCTCGGACCGAGCCTGCGCGCCCGCGAGGATGCCTACACGACGGTTTCGTTTACCGCCGCGCTCTGGAAGCATGGCCCGAAAATGATCGATCGCGTCGAGCAGATGGGCCTCTCATGGCCGACGCTCGAGGCAACCGACATCGGCGATCTGGTCGCCTTTCTGAATGCCCCGGGATCGGGATCAAAGTGATGGTCTTCAGCCCATTTTTGGAGTTCGCGTAGACCAGTTTCAAGCGGCCTGTAACGGCAGTCTCAACAGCCGACGATTCTGCAATAGTCTCCGCTATCCATGAAACTGGTCTAGCTGAGAAGCGTGAAGCCCGGAGCGCCCTTGAGAGCGCGATCGAAGGTGACTGTGTCCCGGCAGCCCGCTTCTCTGCTGATCTCGCCGATGACGTAGTCGGCGAAACTGGCCTTGCCGCTGCGATAGTGCTCCAGGCAACGGCGGATCACCGCTTCCTGCTCGAATTGAAAGAAAGCGGCGTCGGCCATTTTCTCTAAAGCGGCAATCAGCTCGGGTTTCGCCTGGCCATAGACACGCTCCAGAACCCAGAGCAGCTCGCACACTACCAGAACCGGAATGAAGACGGGTTCACCGCTGGCCCGGCAATCCTCGAAAAACCGTTCTACCGCATCGGCCTGTTTCTGGTCGTCATTGATAATATAACGAACCAGAAGGTTCGTGTCCGCCGCTCTCATGTCCGTGAGTAAGTCACGTTCCTGAATAACCCCGGGCGATGGCTTCGTTCATTTCCTCGATCGAAACGGGCCTCCTCCGTCTGGATTTGACGATGCCCCGGAGCGAACGGAAGTCCCCTAACAGTGGTTTGAGCACGACCCGGCCGGAGGAATCGGTCTCGAAGTTGATCCTGCTGCCCGTCTTCAGATGAAGCTGATCGCGAATCTCCTTCGGCAGAGTGATCTGGCCTTTGCTGGTGACCGTGCTGACCGGCATGTATCCTTACCTAGGGTAAGGATACCACCTCCGCGTGAGCGATCGATTACTGCTTCGCCGGACCATACAAAATCCGGCCCGAACGCTCGTTGGTCAACTGATCGTCGATAATCACCGGCGTTCCGTTCACCAGAACATATTTAAATCCGACGGCGTATTGGTGCGGTTTTTCGAACGTCGCTTTGTCTTCGACCTTCAACGGATCGAAAACCGCGATGTCGGCTTTCATGCCGGGCCGGATCAGGCCGCGATCGTAGAGTTTCAGGCGCTGGGCAGGTAAACCGGACATTTTGTGGACCGCGTCCTCGAGCGTGATCACGTGGCGTTCGCGGACGTAGCGGGCCAGCACGCGCGCGAATGTTCCGTAGCTGCGCGGATGCGGAGCGCCGACGCCGAATTGCGGAACTTCGCCGTCCGAGCCGATCATCGTGAACGGATATTTCAGGATGCGCTCGACGTCCTGTTCGGAAATGGCATGGAAAACGGCCGCGCATCCGCCCGAGTGCTGGATTTCGAGCAGCGTTTCGGCGGCGTTTTCGAAATTCACCTCGCGGCCGCGCATCCTGGTGATCTCCGCCAGGTTTTTCCCGTCGAGCGATTTGTCCCAGGAACAGTTCGCCATCACGACGTTGGCCGGATCGCCGCCGCCGCGATCGAATTTGATCCGCTCGATGACGGCCAGTTTGATTTTCGCCCGCTGCTCGGGGGCGTCCAGGCGCTCGACCAGAGCTTTCTGTCCCCCCTCCTGGTACACTTGCGGGATCAGGCTGGCCGTGCCGGTGCTCGACGCAGTATAAGGATACTGGTCGATGGTCACGTCGACGCCGCGGGCGCGGGCTTCTTCCACCAGCTTCAACGTTTCCACACTCTTGCCCCAGTTTTCCTTGCCGATGATCTTGTGGTGGGTGACCTGGGTGGGCTCGCCGCCCTCCTCGCCGATGCGGATAGTTTCGCGCACGCTGTCGAGAACGTGATCGGCTTCATCGCGCATGTGGGAATGATGCATGCCGCCCATCTCGCCGACCACTTTTTCGATCGCGATCACTTCTTCGGTGGGAGTGAAGTTGCCCGGAACGTAGAACAGGCCGGTGGTGACGCCGAAGGCGCCGTCGAGCATCGCCTGGCGGGTGATCTGGCGCATTTTCTCGATTTCCTCGGGCGTCGCCGGCCGATTCACCAGTCCCATAACCTGTTCGCGGATGGAACCTTGGCCGGCAAAGGTACCAAAGTTGGGCGCGGGATGAACGGCGGCGACCTTAGCTAAGAACGGCGCGATCGGCAGCGGCGAGCTGCCGTCCGGGCCTTCCATGACGGTCGTGACGCCCTGATGGATGTAGTTCTTCGCGAAAGGATCGAGGAAGATGCCGCGGCGGGAGTGGGTGTGGATGTCGATGAAACCGGGCGCGACGATCATCCCGTGGGCGTCCAGACGGCGGGCGGCCTGGGATCCTCCCAGACTGCCAATGGCCGTGATGGTATCGCCCTTAATGCCGACGTCGCCGTAGAACCAAGGATCGCCGGCGCCGTCGACAATGCGACCCCCGGCAATCACGATGTCGAATTGTTGTCCGAATAAAGGCGCGGACGCGAGGAACGACGCGAGGACTAGCGAGCAGGCAGCAAAACGCATGCTGCCATTTTGTCACACCCGGCTGAGACATTCTTGACACAGGCGTGTGACACTAGACTACGGTCCAGCTCAGGTTTCCCGCGTGTGGCGGCGTTCGTTGGTCGGCTTGGGAGACGAAGAAACCATCTCCAAGAACAAGGAAACGATCAACAATCCGGCGATTGCGGCTCCGATGATCATATACGACCCCATCTCTTCCTGCCTTTTCTCGTGCACGGGAGATTCCACTTTTTTTTATACGGAAATCTCTAGGAGTTTGTTGAAAAAGGGGACAGACAGCTCTGTCCACGCCGAACGCTCTCAAATGAATCAACAGCTTCCGGTCGGGGACAGGGTAGTCTGTCCCCTTTTTCAACAAACTCCTATGCCTCTTTTCGGCAGGATCGCGTCTCTTTCTACATGAATTTTGTGACTTCCCACGTCAATACGCTTCAACAGATGCTGTTTAAGGACGGTTTGTTCCAGGAAATAAGGTAAATTTATTTTCATGCGTATCACGATGGACGCCGTCTACGAAGCTCGCCGGAATATAGAAGGAATCGCCGTGCGGACGCCGCTGCTGCGCCTTGTAGATAACGTTTACGTGAAGCTCGAAAACTTGCAGCCGATCGGGTCGTTCAAGATTCGAGGAGCGGCGAATGCGATGGCTCGGGCGCCGCGGGAACGAATCGCGCGCGGGGTGCTGACGGCATCGGCCGGCAACATGGCGCAGGGAGTAGCGTTTTGTGGGGGCCGAATGGGAGTTCCCGCAACGGTCGTGACCCCCGAAACGGCTCCCGAAACGAAGTTGCGAGCGATCGAGAGGCTGGGTGGGAGGATCATCAAAGTCCCGTTCGATACCTGGTGGCGGACATTTGAGGAACGGAGCTTCCCCGGCGTCGATGCGGCGTTCATTCATGCGTTTGACGATCCGGACGTGATGGCAGGCAACGGGACCATCGCGCTGGAAATTCTCGAGGACCTGGCCCAGCTCGACGCGATCGTGATTCCTTGGGGCGGCGGGGGGTTGGCGTGCGGGATCGCCTCCGTCATCCGCGCGAGGAAACCAAGTGTCCGGATTTATGCGGCGGAATCGGAGACCGGGTCGCCGCTCGCGGCATCGCTTGCGGCCGGACGGCCCGTGAATGTCGACTGGCGGCCGTCTTTCATCGACGGAATCGCGGCGAAAACGGTGTTTCCTTCGATGTTTGAGAGGGCGAAAGAGTTGATCGACGGCTCCATCGTCGTGACGGTAGATGAAGCGGCGCGGGCGATGCGTCTGGCGGCCGAGCGGTGCCGGGTGATCGTCGAAGGCGCCGCGGCGTGCGCGATTGCCGCCGCCACCGGAGGCAAGGCGGGCGGCGGGAACGTGGTGGCGATCGTGTCGGGCGGCAATATCGACCTCGCGAAATTCTGCGAACTGGTCGCGGTCTGATTAAAATCCCCGTCTCGCATTAGACTGGTAACTGAATGTCAAAACAATATTCCGCACCTCCGCCGATGACCATCGATGTCGCCAAAAAGTACACGGCCACCTTCGACACCTCGCGCGGCGAGATCGTTTGCGAGCTTTTTGCCAAGGACGCGCCCAAGACCGTCAACAATTTCGTCTTTCTGGCGCGCGAGAAATTCTACGATGGAACGGTGTTCCACCGCGTAATCGCCGATTTCATGATCCAGGGCGGCGACCCGACGGGAACCGGCCGCGGCGGTCCGGGCTACAAATTTGAAGACGAGACCAAGGGCAACCCGAACAAGCATCAGGTGGGGACGCTGTCGATGGCGAATGCGGGTCCGAACACAAACGGGAGCCAGTTTTTTATCACCCACGTGGTGACGAACTGGCTGGACGGCAAGCATACGGTGTTCGGGAAGGTGACCAAGGGACAGGACATCGTGAACGCCGTGCAGCAGGGGGATACGCTGAAGTCGGTCACCATCAGCGAAGCCGCGTAACGGCCCTATCCTCAGTTCACCCCCGAGCGCCGGGCGGCCTCGGTCAAGAGTTGGTTGGCCGCCCATGGGGTTTCGACTTCGATGACTACCGCGGCTGGGGCGCGCGGAATTTTAAATTAAGTTGCAAGGTACCGCGGTTGGGTGTATGCTTGTCGAATTCCGGCTTAATTACCGGCCGCGCTAGGTGTGCGGAGCACGGTTGATTTCAGCTTCTGAGAGGAAGGTTGTCATGAATCGACTGGGGATCTGTGGGGCGACGGTTCTGGTTTTTGCCACACTCGCGACTTCCTGCACTAGTGGAACGTCTTCACAACCGGCGCCGGCGGCGCAGACGAGTACGCCGGCTCAACCTGCGGCTCAAACTTCTGCTCAGCCTGCGGCCGCACCGGTGCAAGCCGCTCCGCCGCCGGCTCCAGGAACCGTGCTCGCCAGCGGCCAGTATTCGACCGACCCTGATTTGCGCGGCGATTTGCTGGAAGTAAAACGAGTAAGTGGCGGCGCTTTGATGATTAAGTGGCGCCTGGTGAATGCCGCGGCCCAGCCTGCGGGCGGTCTGACCGCCACTCAGCCAAAGCCAATTCACTATTTCGGCGATTGGGGTTATTCGCCTCCTTGGGCTGAGATTTATTTCATTGATCCCGCGGAAAACAAGAAATACTCGTATCTTACCGATTCCGAAGGGCACGCGATTGCGGATGTTTTCTGGGGCGACCTTCCGCTAGGGCAGCAGCGGCCAAGCTGGGCGAAGTTTCCCGCGCCTCCAGCCACATCGACCAAAATCTCTGTCCACATTCCCTCGTTTCCGCCCTTTGAGGACATTCCTGTATCGCAGTGAGGGGTGAATCTTGATCCGTCCAAACGATGGAGGGCGATTTCCCAAATTTATTTGTCTCCTGATGGTGCTGCTTGGGGCAAAAATTGTCTGGGCCCAAACCTACACGCCCGACAGTTCTGTTCCTTCGGGCGCGAAGGGCAAAGTGCTTCCCATTCAGGGCAAGGTGACCGACCTCAACGGTCTCTCTTCGGGCGTAGCGGGGAAGACCCAGGCGCTGGATGCAGCCCTCAAGGATCTTGGGGCCAAGACGACGCAGACCGAGATTCGCATTGAACTGTCGAGCGACGTGCTCTTCGATTTCGATAAAGCGGACCTGCTCCCCAAGGCCATTCCGGAGCTCGAAAAAGTAGCCACGGTTTTGAAATCCTACCCGAATGCCTCATGCACCATCGAGGGTCACACCGACAGCAAGGGGTTGAGGGACTACAACCAAAAACTGTCCGAGCGCCGGGCGGCCTCGGTCAAGAGTTGGTTGGCCGCCCACGGGGTTTCGACTTCGATGACCACCCGCGGCTGGGGCGCGACTAAGCCGGTGGCTCCCAATGCTCTCCCGAATGGCGGCGATGACCCGGCAGGCCGGCAGAAAAATCGCCGCGTCGAGATTGTCGTCAAGAAAGCTTGAGGGGCAAGTTTCCCTAACGGCGCACGGTCATCTTTTCCAGGGACCCTGGATGACCTTGCCGGGAGTTGAATCCGCCGTGGACGGCAGCGACTCGCGAAGAATGGCTTTGAGATCTTCCAAGCCTTCTTCGACCGTCCCGCCTCCCAATTGCTCGACCTTCCCGTTCGGGAAGAACACGAGGACGGGTTCGCCCGGCTTGTTCAACGGGCTTCCGCCATATTGCGCCTGCGTTCCATGCTGGACGCGCGGCTGCCGAGGCAGGCAAGTGCCATTGCCCATTCTCGCGTTGAGGGCGTCCAGCACCGGTTGAATGTACATGTTTGTCAGGTTCTTCTCGCCCAGGACAGGTTCGGAAAGAAAAGTTCGGCCCCACCGGGGGTCCTTCAGGTCGATCACAGCGGCGATGTCGTAGTCGGATGTGAACGGCACAAATTGAGTCTTGCTCAGAACCAACCCTTCCCGCTGCCAGTTTTTGTAATCGCACTCTCCCATCAGATTTTTGGGAACCAGCGTCTCGATCGGTTTCGGCCCCGATGGCATTTTCACCACGAACCCCTGGCCAGCCCTTTCCAGAATGAAGTGTCCGGCCGCACGTACCTTGCCGTACTCGTCATTGCGTGCCACCAACAGTCCGATTTGAGGGTCGACCTTGATCTCGAGTTCCGGCGGCTTGGCAGGGAAGCCCCTTTCTATCCAGGGAATGCTCGATTCCTTGCCGCCGCGCACCAGGATGATTCGCGGCCCCTGGGCCGCGACCTCCTGAAACACCCTCCAGTGGGCGTTAGCGATACCAAACGTTCGAGTGTATCCGTTCACCAGTTGCCGCATGACGCCTCCCTTGAACAGCCGGTTCAAAAAATCGAAGAGCCGGTTCAAAAAAAATCGGTTCGCCGTCCGGCCGGCCGATCTCAGTTTAGACAAACGCGAGGCTTGCCCGTGATATGCAAGTTCGTCTTCGCGCTTACCAACCCGTCGCGAGCTTCGCGAACGTCCTCACGCACACTCCTGACGGACCTTTCGCCATGTAGGGCTTCGCTTCGTCAAGCCAAGCCGTCCCCGCGATGTCTAAATGCACCCACGGGGTTTCGTCGACGAATTCGCGCAGGAACCAGGCCGCGCTGATGGCTCCGCCCCATCTTCCGCCGATGTTGGCCAGATCCGCAAAGGCGCTCTTGAGCAGATCCTTATAATCGTCGTCGAGCGGCATGTGCCACATTTTTTCGCCTTCGGCGCGCGCGGCGGCCATCACGCGGCCGAGCATCTCTTCATTGTTGGTGAAGGCGCCGATGTTCACGTGCCCGAGGGCCACCACGATGGCTCCGGTCAGCGTCGCCGCGTCCACCAGATGCGTGCAGCCCTGACGGCGGGCGTATTCGAGCGCATCGATCAGAATCAGGCGGCCTTCTGCGTCGGTGTTGAGCACCTCCACCGTTTTTCCGTTCAGCGATTTGACGATGTCGCCGGGGCGCTGCGCTTTTCCTCCAACCGCGTTCTCCACCGCCGGCACGAACGCGGTGACGGGAATTTGCGGCTTGAGCTTCGAGATGGCGCGAATCGCCCCGAGCACGGCTGCTCCGCCGGCCATGTCGTACTTCATTTTTTCCATGCCCTCGGCGGGCTTGATGGAAACGCCGCCGGTGTCGAACGTCACGCCCTTTCCGACCAGGCCGAGATGATCGGCGGTTTTGGGCGCCCCCGATGGCTTGTATTTCACCATGATGAGCGCGGGCGGCTCGACGCTGCCTTGCGCCACGCCGAGCAGCGATCCCATGCCGAGCTGGCGCATGCGATCCTGATCCAGAATTTCGCATTCGAGGCCGCACTCTTCGGCCATGGCGCGGGCCCGGTCGGCGAGCACCATCGGCGTCAAAACATTGGCCGGCTCGTTGACCAGCGAGCGCGTGAAGTTTTGCGATTCGGCCAGAACGATCCCGCGCTCGAAGGCCTGATCGAGTTCGGCTCCGTCGGTGGCCGAGACGGCGTCGAATGCGTCGAGCGATTTCGCCTGATTGGCGGTTTTGTGCTGATCGGGTTCGAAATTTCCGAGAATCGCGCCCTCGGCGACCGCTTCGGCGTCCGCTGCGCCTTTTCCCGACGCCGGAAGCCACCAGGCCAGGCGCTTCACGCCTTTCTCTTTCAGCGTGCGGACGAGCGTCCCGGCGGCGTTGCGAAGATCGAATTTATCGCGTTTCCCTCCGCCCACCACGGCGAGCCGTTTTGCGGCGATCTGCTGGGGCTGATGCAGCACCGCAAGCTCGTTCGTCTTGGCGGAGAACTCACCCGATGTTTTCAGATCGTCCAGCCACGCGGAGGCGAATTTCAGCTCGGCCGGCGCGGGCTCGTCCTCGAACAGAACCACGGCCACGGCATCGGCTTCGATCTTGTCGAAAGGTTGGTAGAGAAGTCTGGTTTCCATCCATGTGTTAGTTTAACGTGGCCCGAACGCGGTAATTCGCGCCCTTGGTAGTGGCTGAAAAGCCACTACCCGCGGCTTGGCGTCGTCGTCTACGGGCCGGATATGCTGATGTCAGGAGCCGGGGTGGCTCCCCGGGCCGGCATATTTCGCGCTCAAAATAACGAATTGGAGAAAGCATGCAGTTCGATCACATCAAAGCGGTGATTCTGGATTGGGCGGGAACGACGGTCGATTTTGGCAGCCTCGCGCCGGTGGCCGCTCTGGAGCGCGTGTTCGCGGAAAGCGGCGTCGCGATCACGCCCGCCGAAGCCCGCCGAGAGATGGGTGTGCTGAAAAAGGATCAAATCCGCTTCATCCTGGCGGGCGATCGCGTCCGCGAGCATTGGACGCAAACGCACGGACATCCGCCGCGCGAGGAGGACGTCGAACGTATCTTCGCCGAATTTCTTCCCCGGCAGACCGAAATTCTGGCCGCGTTCAGCGATCCGATCGAAGGAGTTTGCGCTACGGTTGGCGAGTGGCGAAGCGCGGGGCTGCGCATCGGATCGACCACCGGCTATACGCGCGCGCTGCTCGACGTGGTGATGGAAGCCGCGGCGGCGCGAGGCTACGCTCCCGATGCGAGCGTCACGCCGGATCAGGTGGGCGCGGGCCGCCCCGCGCCGTTGATGTGTTATCAGAACGCGATTGTGTTAAAGGCGTGGCCCCTTTCGGCATGCGTGAAGATCGGCGACACTCCCCGCGATATCGCCGAGGGCCGGAACGCCGGCATGTGGACCGTGGGCATCACCCGCACGGGCAATGAAATCGGGCTGTCCAGGCAGGACCTGGAGGCTTTGCCCGCGTCCCTGCAGCAAGCTTTGGAAGACCGGGCGTCGACGCGGCTTCGCGCCGCCAAAGCGCATTTTCTGGCGCGATCGGTGGCCGAATGCACCCCGGTTTTGATGGAAATCGAACGCCGGATTTCCGCCGGCGAGCGGCCGTAACTCGGGTAGCGAATCTCGAATTTAAGGATTGGATCGATGACCAAACTGCTGTTTACTCCCGGCCCGTTGACCACCAGCGCGACGGTGAAACAGGCCATGCTGCGCGATCTGGGCTCGCGCGATCGCGAATTTCTGGAGATCGTCGGCGAGATCCGGCGCGCGCTGCTGCATCTCGGAGGAGCCGGCCCTCCCGATTACGAATGCGTGCTGATGCAGGGCAGCGGGACCTTCGCCATCGAATCGGTGATCTCGTCGGCGATTCCCCGTGGCGGAAAACTGCTGGTGCTGGTCAACGGAGCCTACGGGAGGCGCATCGCGCAGATCGCGCGGGTGCACGCGATTCCCGTCGAGGTGATCGAGACCCCGGAAAATCAGAGAATCCACGCGCGGGACGTGGCCGCCGGCCAAGGCGTCACGCACGTCGCGGTGGTCCATTGCGAGACCACCACCGGAATCCTGAACCCGATTGAAGAGATCGGCGAACGCGTGGCCGCCTCCGGCGCGTCTTACATCGTCGACGCGATGAGCAGCTTCGGCGCGATTCCTGTCGATCTGGCGCGTGCGCGGATCGATTTTCTGATTTCCTCGGCCAACAAGTGCATCGAAGGAGTTCCCGGATTCGGCTTTGTTCTGGCGAGCCGCGCGGCGCTCGACTCCTCGCAAGGGCAGGCGCGCACGCTCAGTCTGGATCTGCACGCGCAGTGGACCGGCCTCGAACGCGACGGTCAATTCCGCTTCACGCCTCCCACGCATGTGCTTCTCGCGTTCCATCAGGCGCTGCGCGAGCTGGAAGAAGAAGGCGGAGTCGCCGCGCGCGCCCGCCGCTACGCGCGCAATCATGCCCGGCTCACCCGGGGCATGCGCGATCTCGGCTTCGAAGCTTATCTGGCCGGCGCCGATCAGAGCTACATTATTACGTCGTTTCGATATCCCGCCGATCCCTCGTTCCGGTTCGCGCAGTTTTACTCGCAGCTCAGCGATCTGGGCTTCGTGATCTATCCCGGCAAACTGAGCACCGAGCCATGCTTCCGCATCGGCACCATCGGACGCATCACGGAAGCCGATATCGAGCGGTTGCTTGCCGCGATCGGACAGGTGATGGCGGCTTTGCGGCGGGTGGAATCCGCGGTCTGAAGCGGATCCCGCGTTCTGGTATAATTTCAACAAGTTACAAACCATCACGCCCGAGCGCATGAACAAACTCCCCACACAACCTTATAAAGGGACGCGCGATTTTCTTCCCGAGGAGATGTCGGTCCGCACCCAGTTGTTCGAACGGCTCTTTCGCACCGTGGAATTGTTCGGTTTTCGCCGCTATGACGGGCCAATTCTCGAATCCGCCGCGATTTACGAGGCCAAATCGGGCGAAGAAATCGCGAATCAGCAGTTGTATCGTCTCACCGACAAAGGCGGCCGTGAGCTGGCGCTTCGCCCCGAAATGACCCCCTCAGTGGCTCGCATTATCGCCGGCAACGCGGAATCGATTTTATTTCCGGCGCGTTGGTATACGCATGTGAACTGTCATCGCTATGAGCGTCCCCAGCGCGGGCGCGTTCGCGAGCACTGGCAGCTTAACGTAGACATTTTCGGCAGCGAGGACGCAGAGGCGGAAGTGGAAATTTTCGATGTGGTCGCCGCGCTGATGACCGCGCTCGGCGCCACGCCGCAAATCTACGCCTTGCGGGTGAACGATCGAATTCTGGTGGAAGCCGCGCTGCGCAACTTCGTCGGCGCATTGCCGGAACAAATGCTGGAGATCAGCATGATCATCGACCGGTGGGAAAAAATAGCGGTGGAGGAGCGAGTCCAGGCGCTGGCCGCCTCCGGCCTCGACTCTACGCAAATCGAGCGCGTCGCCGAGCTGACCGGGATGGATCTGGACGCATTCTGCCAGGCGGCGGGCGCAGAGGCCACGGCAAAATCGCATCTGGCGAAAATCATTCGCGAGGGACTTTCCGAAGCTCCGTTAAAATTCGATCCTCTTATTATACGGGCATTTAACTATTACACATCCACTGTATTTGAAGTATTTGATGTTTCTCCCGAAAATCGGCGGTCCATTTTCGGCGGCGGAAGGTACGACGATCTCGCTTCGCTGTTCACCACCAAACGCATTCCCGGAGTGGGATTCGGAATGGGCGACGTCACCACCTGGAACTTTCTGGAATATCACCATTTATTGCCCAACGCGAATTTCGGTCCGGACGTTTACGTCTTCGGAACCAGGCCGGAATATCGCGATGCGGTCCGGCGGACCACGCGGCAGCTTCGCCAACACGGAATCCGGACCGAACCCGCGCTCGATGCCCCCAGCCTGCGCGCGGGTTTAAAACATGCCAGCAAATTGGGCGTCCAATTTACCGTAATTGTCGCGGACGATGAATATAATCGCAAGAATGTTTCGATTAAAGATATGATTTCAACGGTGCAGGTTACCATCCCGGAGGATTCCGCGGCCGCTTTTCTCGCCGGGCGATTCGCGGCTCACGAGCCGCAACCTTGACCTGCTTTTGGGTCCTTCAGCTCGACCCGGATCGCACGTGAGCTCCGGCTCGCCGGCATTCTCGAAGCGTGTGGGCGGGTCGCGGGCGCCGGGTACTGCGGCTACCCCCGATACGTTGCGCTCTGGATGTCCGTCTCCCAGATTTTCACTTCGCGAATCCGGATGGGGACCGGCGTGTGTGCGAGGCCGGCCGTCATTTCCTGGTAGAAATATTCCGCGATGTTTTCGGCGGACGGATTTTTTACGTCGAACGGCGGAACATCGTTCAGGAATTGATGATCCAGGCGATCGATGACCGCGCGCATCACCTTCTTCACGTCGAGGAAATCGACCAGCAAGCCGGCTTCGTCGAGCTTTTCGCCTTCGATCGTCACCTGCACTTTGAAATTGTGTCCGTGCACGTTTTCGCACTTGCCTTTGTAATTGCGCAGGGCGTGGCCGGCGGCGAAAGATTGTTCCACACTGACTTCAAACATCGAAAAACCTCTCTACATCTTCCCGCTTGGTGGTGAAGCGATAATCGGGAAGGCTGTCAAAGAAAATCTGGCCGTAACGCGTCTTGGTGATGCGATTATCGAGCAGCGCCAGCACGCCGCGATCCGCCCGGCTCCGGATCAAGCGCCCGAAACCCTGCTTCAACGCAATCGCCGCTTGTGGGACCTGGTAACTGTGGAACGGGTCGCCGCCGTCGTCGCGAATCGCGGCAATGCGCGCTTCGACCACGGGATCGCTCGGCACGGCGAACGGCAATTTATCGATGATCACGCAGCTCAATTGCTCGCCCGGCACGTCGACTCCCTGCCAGAACGAGGACGTCGCGAACAGGACCGCGTTGCGCGTGGAGCGAAATTCCTCGAGCAGAGCGGTGCGCGGGCCGGTGCCTTGCAGCAAGGTTTCATACGGGATTTCGAACGACACGCGATCGTAGATCAGGCGCATCTGCTGATAGCTGGTGAACAGGACGAACGCGCGGCCGCGGCTCGATTCCAGAATTTCGATGATCTCGCGCGCGGCGGCGGCGGGGAACGACGGGCTGCGCGGATCGGGCAGCGATTGCGGCACGTAGAACAGCGCCTGCGTCGAATAATCGAAATGGCTGGGGACGATCAGCGTGCGCGCGGCGCGCAATCCGAGCCGCTCCTTGGTGAATTCGAATCCGCCGGCCACGGCCAGCGTAGCCGAGGTCAGCACCACGGTGTCGACGCGATCGAACAATTTTTGGTCCAGCAGCGAGGACACGTCGATGGGCGTGGCTTGCAGAAATGTTCCCCGGCCGCGGCGCTCGATCCAGTACACGAAACGGCGATCGTCGCCCTGCATGAAAAATTCGAGGCGGCGCGCAATCTCACGGGCGCGAGCCGCCAGCGGAATCGATTCATCGGGAGGCGCTTTCAGCAATTCGAGTTGCAACGCGATCAGTTCGAGTCCGGCGAGCACGTCGCGATACAGGTCTTCATGCTCGATCAGGAACGCTTCGTGCGAGCGGAAGCCGGTGCGGCCTTCGGTGGCGCCGAACAAAGCTAGAAACGCGGCGGCCCGGTCGGCGGCGGTGATCAGGATCCGATCCAGCTCGGGCGCTTTCCGCTCCTGGCGGTGGATCATGGAGGCCACGTCGCGCGTGAGTTCCTCAAATTGATAGCTCGAAACGCTGACGCCGAAATATTGTCCGGCCACGTCTTCGATATCGTGGGCTTCATCGAAGATGACCGAGCCATATTCGGGAATAATGCCGCCCATTTCTCCGTCTTTGACCGCGAGATCGGCGAAAAAAAGATGATGATTGACGATGATGATGTCGCTTTCGAGCGCCTTCCGGCGCATGCCTGTGATGAAGCAGCGCTCGAATTGCGGGCATTTTTCGCCGGTGCAGCGATCGGATCGCGCGTCGATTTTGACCCAGGCCCCGCTCTATTCGGGCAAAGTCTTGATTTCCACGCGGTCGCCGGTCTCGGTGGATTTTTCCCACTCGCGAATGATTTGAAAATCGGCGACCTCTTCGAGTCCCTCGAGCACCGGCTCTTTTTCGGCGTCGTAAATTTTCTGCCGGCAGGCGTAATTGGCCCGGCCTTTCATGTAACAGGCGCGCAGCGGCCCGAGATGTTTTTCGAGAAAAGGAATGTCCTTGAAGAATAGCTGCTCTTGCAGGTTTTTCGTGCCGGTGGAGATGACCACGCGTTTGCCCGAGAGAATCGCGGGAACCAGATAGGCGAGCGTTTTCCCGGTCCCCGTGCCGGCTTCGACAATCAGGTGTTTTTTATCGGCGAGCGCGGATTCGACGGCTTCGGCCATTTCGAGCTGGCCCTCGCGATACTCGTAATTCGGGTGCCATTCGGAAAGCAGACCTCGCTTGCCGAAGAATTGCCGGACGGTGAGGGCTTTGGTGGGCACCGAAATTTGATTTTAACAGGCGCCCTTCCAGGTCCCCCGGCGAAACAGAATGATCGCGAGCACGGCATACAGCGACGCTCCGATCGCGACCGCGGCAAAAACTCCGTTGGGTCCGGCATGAAATTCGAACGCGAACAGCCATGCGATGGGGATTTGCAGCGCCAGACTGGAGATCACGTTCAGCACGGTCGGCGTGAACGTGTCGCCCGCGCCGTTGAAGGCCTGCGAAATGACCATGCCCCAGGCGTAGAAAATGTAGCCGTAGCTGATGATGCGCAGCGCGCTCGATCCCACCGGGATCACTTGCGCGTCGCTCGTAAACAGCGAAACGAGCGGGACCGAAAACGTCACGAAGGCGATCGCGACCAGGCCCAGGAAGACCATGTTGTAAAGGCCGGCGCGCCAGACGGAATGCTCGGCGCGATCCGGTCTGTGCGCGCCGAGATTCTGGCCCACCAGCGTGGCTGCCGCGTTGGCCATTCCCCAGCTGGGCAGAATCGCGAAGATGAAGATGCGAATCGCGATGGAGTAACCGGCGACGGCGACGCTGCCGAACGCGGCGACCATGCGCACCAGTCCGATCCAGCTTGCCATGCCGATCAGATATTGGCCGACGCCGCCGAGTGAAAGCTCGATCAGCCGGCGCATCGCTTTCGGATCGAAATGGAAATGACGCGCGCGGACGGCGACGCGGCTTTTCGATTGCGTCAGCGCGTAGATCTGAATGGCCACGCCGATGGACCGGCCGACGGTGGTGCCGACCCCGGAACCGAGTACGCCCAATCGCGGGAACGGGCCGATTCCGAAAATCAGCAGCGGATTGAGCACGATGTTGACCAGATTCGCGATCCACAACACGCGCATCGCGACGGCCGCGTCGCCCGCGCCGCGAAACACGGCGTTGATGAGGAACAGCAGCATCACGGCGGCGCTGCCTCCGAAAATCATGCGCGTATAGCCGGCGCCGTTTCGTACGATGGATTCAGACGCGCCCATTACGCCGAGAACATCGGGGGCGAACCACACTCCCGCGATTCCGCACACCGCGGCGATCGCGATGCCGAGCAGGATCGTTTGCGCGGCGAACCCGGCGGCGCCCTCGCGATCTTTTTCGCCGATGCGGCGCGCGACCATCGCGGTGGTGGCGACGCTCATGCCCATCGCGACGGCGTAGAGCAGGCCCTCGACCGATTCGGTCAGGCCGACGGTAGCGACCGCCTCGGGTCCCAGATGCGCGACCCAGAACATATCGACCACCGCAAACAGCGATTCCATCGACATTTCGAGCACCATCGGGATGGCGAGCAGGGTGATGGCGCGGCCAATGCGCTCCGTGGTGAAATCGCGATGCGTATCGCCGCGAATAGCGTCTCGAATGGACGCGAATAGACCGCGTTCCTCGATCAGTTGTGACATGCAGGGAAACTCCGCTCTCGAAAGGGAAACCAAGTGCGGGCCGCGCGGCTCGCGGCGAGCATTCACGTCGAGACTAGAGCGGGAAGCGCATCGGGTGACTCAGAAATAAGAATATCGGAATCGAGCCTCGGGGTCAATCGCTATGCGATGATCTGAATTGACAGTGACCTCGAAATTTCTACTCGCGTTGCTGGCGGCCGCGGGCGCCTTCGGCCAGGACATCAGCGGATACGTCGTGGGCGGCAGACAGAAGCCTTCGATCGCGGTGCCCGATTTGCGCGGCTCGGGCGAGGCGCAGCGGCTCATGGACGCGTTCAACAAAACGCTGTGGAGCGAATTGGCCGGCTCCGGCGCGCTGCGGATGGTGGAGAAGAGTTTTTACCCGCTCGACGTTCCGCAGCAGCCTGCGGATTTCAAGCCGCCCGCGCCGCTTCCGCACGGGCCGTGGCTGACCGACTGGTCGCGTCCGCCGGTGAACGCCAATTATCTGGCCATCGGCTACGCGGCCGTGCAGGACCGCCAACTGGTGCTGCGCGGCTGGCTGTTCAACGCCGGACAGACCGACCTGACCGCGGCGCAGGTGTTCGGGCGGCTGTATTTCGGTTCGGTGGATGAGGCCGGCGCGAAAAAAGTCGCGCGCCAATTCGCCGCCGAGATTCTCCAACAGTTCGGCGTCAAGAGCCTGGAAGGAAGCCGGATTTATTTCGTCTCCGATCGCACCGGGCACAAAGAAATCTGGTCGATGGATTACGACGGATCGAACCAGCGGCAGGTGACCAATTACCGGGCGCTGTCGCAATCGCCGGCGGTATCGCTCGACGGAAAACTGATCGCCTGCGACACGCTGGCCGATAACGGCGAAAAAATCGAGACCTGGCAGATCCGCATGCGATCCTCGGAGGGAGCGCGGCTGCCCTTCAAAAATCCCAAGGCGCCGACCAATATCACTCCCGAATTCACGCCCGACGGAAAGCGGATTTTATTTTCCTCGTCCATTTCCGGATACGCGCAGATTTACAGCGCCGATCTTGAAGGCAACGACTTGCAGCGCATCACCAATACCGAGGCGATCGACGTGTCGCCGCGCGTGAATCCGAAAAACGGGCGCGATGTGTTGTTCATTTCCGACCGCAGCGGCGCGCAACAGCTCTGGCGGATGAATATCGACGGCGGCGATCAGGACATGCTGACCGACGATGAAGGCTCGGTGTCGAATCCGTCGTGGAGACCCGACGGGCAGATGATCGCGTTTGCCTGGACGCGGGGCTACGAGCGCGGCGACTTCAACATCTTCATCATGGACATTGCGGCACGGGAGCCGATTCAGCTCACCAAAGATTCCGGAATCAATGAAAATCCGTGGTGGGGGCCGGACGGCCTGCACATCGTGTTCTCATCGAGGCGGAGCGGAACGTACCAGATTTATTCGATGCTCGCCGACGGAACCAACCTGAAGCCGTTGACCACGCAGGGGAATAATATTCAACCGGTGTGGGTCGCGGCGGGGAACTAGCTGGTCCTCGACACGCCGCTTGGCAGATTTCGCGCCTGCTCGCTCGGCTAGCCCAGTTTCATGGATAACGGAGACTACTGCAGGATAGTCGGCTGTTGAGACTGCCGTTACAGGCCGCTTGAAACTGGACTACGCCAACTCCAAAAATGGGCTAAATTATTCAAAAAAATACCGCGGTGTGATGTGAAACACCTCGCGAACCAATTTGATCTAACCATTGCGAGGTGAATTTCAGTGCGTGGATTGTCATTCGTATCATTAGCGGCGGCTGCGATTGGAATCGGCTTGATCGCAACCGCCCCCAAAGCAGCAGCGCAGGTCGCCGTGGAAATCGGGCCGGCCCCTATTTGCCCTTACGGGTATTATGATGTGCCTCCGTATGCGTGTGCGCCCTATGGCTACTACGGTCCGGAATGGTTTGTTGGCGGCGTATTCATCGGCGCGGGTCCCTGGTTCCATGGTCCCGCTGAATTCCGCGGCCACGTCAATAACCACTTCCATCCGGAGCATGGCTACAAGGGTCCGATGCCCCAGCGAGGTGAGAAGGCTGATCCGGCCCGGCACGTGGATGCCGCGCATTTCAAGAGTAACGAAATGCGGGACGGGCGCGGCCACGTCGTGAAAGGTAAGCGATAGCTCAGGAGTTTGTTGAAAAAGGGGACAGACTACTCTGTCCCCGGCCCGAAGCTGTTGACTCATTTGAGAGCGTATCGGCGTGGACAGAGCGGTCTGTCCCCTTTTTCAGTAGATAACGGAAGGCTCCCGCAAAGGCAATCCGCTCGGAAAATGCCGTTGCGGGCCATGCGAAGCCGGTCTACGTTCCCTTTTTCAACTAACTCCTAGAACGCCTGGCTGGACGTGATTCCGTTGGCGGCGAGCGCCGTAGCCATTTTTTCGAGCGCCGATTTGTGGATCTGCGAGACGCGGCTCTCGTTGATCCCCAGTACGC
>DATHCE010000311.1:0-3064 GCA_035319685.1 Bryobacteraceae bacterium
CGGATGAATCATGACTTCATCACGGCGAGTTGGACCAGGCGTTAAACCTTTCCTTAGATTTTACCTGGGGTCGTTGGGTCGCAAATTCGTCGGGTAACGCCAGAAAAGCGCAGATCACTACCCATTCGCGACAGAAATTCCGGCTGCACGGGCCCGTGTGATTCGCCATCGCGGAACCTCGCCTTTACGAGTCTGCGTGAAAACAGCGATTTTTACCCCTGGCATGACTGCCGGGGCTTGCTCGGCCCTTGCCGCTCAACGACATCATCAAGCCCTGCCAGTCACACGCGGGGCTTTCGGATACCGTTAAGGGCGCGTTGCCGGGAAAGCCCCGCCAATTATGGCGGGGTTGCGGACGGGAACACCGCTTCTTGATTTCATCGGCGAATTTTCAGTCACTGTGCCTTGCTGTGATCCGGCTCACGCCTCCGCTGGAACCGGGCCGGGCTCTTCGCGCTTGCGCGAAAATTTCCAGCGCAGACGATCGAGCGCGAGATACACCACCGGCGTGGTATACAGCGTCAGAACCTGGCTGACCAGCAGACCGCCGATGATGGTGATGCCGAGCGGGCGGCGCAGCTCCGATCCGTTCCCGCTGCCGAGCGCGAGCGGCGTGGCGCCCAGCATGGCCGAGACGGTGGTCATCAGGATGGGACGGAAGCGCAGCAGGCACGCCTGATAGATCGCGTCGCGCGGCGACAGGCCCTCCCGGCGCTCGGCCGCGAGCGCGAAATCGATCATCATGATCGCGTTTTTCTTCACGATTCCGATCAGCAGAATGATGCCGATCATGGCGATGATGCTGAGCTCGGTTTTCGACAGCATCAGCGCGAGCAGCGCGCCCACGCCGGCCGACGGGAGCGTCGAAAGGATCGTGATCGGGTGAATAAAGCTTTCATATAGCATCCCGAGCACAATGTAAACGGTGGCCAGCGCGGCGGCGATCAGGATCGGCTCATTGCTCAGCGAGTCCTGATAGGCCTGGGCGGTGCCGGCGAAGGTGGTGTGAATGGTGGGCGGGAGACCGGCCTTTTGCGCCGCTTGTTCGATGGCGTCCACGGCTTCGCCCAACGCGATGCCCGGCGCGAGGTTGAAGGAAATCGTTACCGCGGGAAACAATCCCTGATGCGCCACCGAAAGCGGAGCCGTCGAGGGCGCAAATCCGGTGAAGGCGTCCAAAGGCACCTGCTGGCCGCCGGGCGACCGCACGTAGATCAGGTGCAGGGATTGGGGATCCTGCCACCATCGCGGCGCGGCTTCCATCACCACGTGATATTGATTGAGCGAGGTGTACATGGTGGACACCTGGCGCTGGCCGAAAGCGTCGTAGAGCACGTTGTCGATCAACTGCGACGAAATCGAGAAGCGCGCCGCGGTGTCGCGATCGTAGGTGACCATCGTCTGCAATCCGTTGATCTGCTGATCGGAGTTGACGTCGCGCAGGATCGGAACTTTGCGCACGGCCTCGAGCATGGGGCGCCCGAACGTCACCAGGTCCTGAAGATTATCGCCGCGCATGGTGTATTGGTACAGCGCCGCGCTCTGCCGGCCGCCGACGCGAACGTCCTGGGCGGCCTGTAAAATCAGGGTCGCGCCGCGCACCGTGGCCAGTTTCGGACGCAGGCGCTCGATCACCTGATAGACCGAAACCTTGCGCTCGTCGAGCGGCTTCAACTGAATGTTTACGCGGCCCTGGTTGATGGTACTGCCTCCGCCGCCGCTGCCGCCGGTGGACGCGGTGACGGTATCGATCGCGGGATCTTCCTGGACGATTTTCACCATCTGAAGCAGGATGCCCTGCATCTGCTGGAACGAGGTGTCCTGATCGCCGAAAATAGTGCCCAACAGGCGGCCGTTGTCCTGCTGTGGGAAAAATCCCTTGGGGACCTGAATGTACAAGTAGACGTTCAGCGCGATCGTGGCGCCCAGAACCAGCAGCGTGATCGCGGGATGGCGCAACACGCGAGCGAGCGTTCTCCCGTAGGTATCGACCATCCAGTGGAACGCGCGTTCACTGGCGCGATAAATGGGCCCGTGCGTCTCCTCCTCCCGGAGCAGGTGCGCGCACATCATGGGCGTGGTGGTGAGCGAGACCAGCATCGAGACGAAAATCGCCACAGACAGGACCACCGAAAACTCGCGCATCAGACGGCCGACAATGCCGCCCATCATCAGCAGCGGAATAAATACGGCGACCAACGACAGGCTGATGGTAAGCACGGTGTAGCCGATTTCCTGCGCGCCGTGCAGCGCGGCCTGCAGGGGCCGCATGCCGGCCTCGCGATAGCGCGTGATGTTTTCGATCACCACGATGGCATCGTCGACGACGAACCCGGTGGCGATGGTCAGCGCCATGAGCGAAAGATTATCCAGGCTGAATCCGGCCAGGTACATGACGCCGAAGGTCCCGACCAGGGAGACCGGAACGGCGACGCTCGGGATCATAGTGGTGCGGACGCTGCGCAGAAATACAAACACGACCAGCACCACCAGCAACACGGAAATCGAGAGCGTAATTTCCACGTCGTGGACCGACGCGCGGATGGTCACAGTCTGGTCCTGGGTGACGTGGAGGTCGATCGACTGCGGGATCGACGCCTTGATCTGCGGCATGGCCGCCCGGATGTGGTCGACCGTGTCGATGATGTTCGCGCCGGGCTGGCGATTGATGGTCACCAGCACCGAAGGCGATCCGTTGGCGTAACCGGCGTTACGGAGATCCTCGACCGAATCAACCACCTCGGCGACGTCGGAAACGCGCACGGGCGCACCGTTGTTGTAGGCGATGAGCAAGGGGCGGTATTCGGCGGCCTTGAAGAGCTGGTCGCTCGCGCCAACTTCCCAGGAGTGATCCTCGTTGGAAAAATGGCCCTTGGGAATGTTGGCATTGGCGCTGTTCAAGACGGAGCGCACCTGTTCGAGCCCGATGCCGTACTTATTGAGCGCGAGCGGGTTCAGTTCCACGCGGACGCTCGGCAGCGCGCTGCCGTACACGAAGACCTGGCCCACCCCCTTAATCTGTGAAAATTTCTGCGCCATGATGGTGGACGCGGCGTCGTACATC
>DATHCE010000312.1:0-8235 GCA_035319685.1 Bryobacteraceae bacterium
AATTCGCCGTCACGCTTTCCGCCGCGATCGTGGTTTCCCTGTTTATCTCGCTCACGCTCACCCCGATGATGTGCGCGCGCCTGCTGCGCTCCCCTGACGATCCGCAGCACGGAGCGCTCTATCGAATGAGCGAACGCGCCTTCAAAGGTATTCTGCGCCTGTATTCATCGACGCTCGGTTGGGTGCTGCGCCACCAGCCGGCGACCTTCGCCGTGACGCTCGCCACCATCGCGGTGACCATCTACCTGTACGCGATCATCCCCAAGGGATTTTTCCCGCAGCAGGACGTCGGCACCATCACCGGCCAGCTTCAAGCCGATCAGGCGATTTCCTTTCAGGCGATGCGCGAGCGCACCATTCAGGTGAGCGACGTAATTCGCCAGGACCCGGCCATCGAAAATCTGGTCGCATTCGAGGGCGGCGGCGGGGGCGGCGCGATCAATACCGCGCGGATGTTCATCGTGCTCCGGCCGATCGAGGAACGCAAGATCAGTTCCGACCAGGTGATCGCGCGCCTGCGTCCGAAACTGGCTCGCGTCGCCGGCATCAGCGTGTTCCTTCAGGCGATTCAGGCGCTGCGCATCGGCACGCGCATCGTCGGCGCGCAGTATCAGTACACGCTGCAAAGCGAGAGCGTGGCGGAGTTGAACGAATGGGCGCCGCTGGTGTTTCGCAAGCTGCGATCCCTGCCGCAGCTGGCCGACGTGAACAGCGATCAGCAGGACCGGGGTCTGCAATCCTCGCTGGTGATCGACCGCGGCACCGCTTCCCGCTTCGGAATCACCTCGCAAGCCGTCGATGATACGCTCTACGACGCCTTCGGCCAGCGCCAGGTGTCGACGACGTACACCGAGATGAATCAGTATCACGTCGTCATGGAAGCCGACCCGAAATTCTGGCAGAATCCCGACGGTCTCAAATACATTTATGTCACCGGAACCGGCGGCAAGCAGGTGCCGCTCAGCGCCTTCACGCGATATGAGCCCAGCAACGGACCGCTTTCGATCAACCACCAGGGCCAGTTTCCCTCGGTGACCATTTCGTTCAACCTGCCGGTGGGAACGGCTCTCGGCGACGCCGTGCCGGTGATCGAAGCCGCAGAGCGGGACATCGGCCTGCCCTCGACCATCCACGGAAGTTTTTCGGGGACCGCGCAGGCATATCAGGAATCGCTCGCCGATGAGCCGGTGCTGATCGCCGCCGCTTTGCTCACCGTCTACATCGTGCTCGGCATTTTGTATGAGAGCATGATTCATCCCATCACGATTCTTTCGACGCTCCCGTCGGCCGGCGTCGGCGCGCTGATCGCGCTGCTGATCACGCACAACCAGCTCGACGTCATCTCTTTCATCGGGATCATCTTGCTGATCGGCATCGTGAAAAAGAACGCCATCATGATGATCGATTTCGCCCTCGCGGCCGAACGCGAGAACGGAAAGAGCCCCGAAGAAGCGATTTATCAGGCCTGCCTGCTGCGCTTTCGTCCCATCACGATGACCACCATGGCCGCGATGCTGGGCGGTCTGCCGCTGGCGCTCGGCACCGGCGTCGGTTCGGAATTGCGGCGTCCGCTCGGCATCGCGATCGTCGGCGGACTGATGTTCAGCCAGCTTCTCACGCTTTACACGACGCCGGTGATGTATCTGTATCTCGATCGTCTGCGCTTGCGTTGGCACGCGCTTCGATCGAAATCGAGCGAGCCCGTCGCGGCCGTCAACGAGGCGTAAGAATTTATAGCGGCGAACTTTCTACCGGTGGAACCGGCCGACCAGCACGCCCTTGCCCAGGATGTGCCCATCCATCGCCTTGAGAACATCGGCGCGCGTCGCGTCCGGACCGAGATCCAGCTTGATATCGAGCGCGTACAGCTCAAACGTGTAATGATGCACCGGCCCCTGCGGCGGCGCGCCGGGACCCATGTAGCCGGCCTGTCCGCGCAGATTCTTGGCCTGCACGCTTCCATCATCGAGCGTCGCCTTGCCGGCCGGAATGCCTTCGGGAAGCTCCGTCGCGCTGCCGGGGATGTTAAAGATCATCCAATGCAGAACGTCGTCGTTCTTCCGCTGAAGTGACACATCGGGGTCGTGCAGGATCAGCGCGAACGTCACCGTGTTCGCCGGAACGTGCGACCATTCGAGCTTCGGTGAAACCGCGTTGGGATCGTTCATCGTGTACCTGGCGGGGACGATGCCGCCGTCTTCAAATGCGCTGGTGGTGAGCGTCAGGCCCGGCATCGCCGGACCCTTCTGCTTGCCTTTGTCCTGCGCCGCCGCCGCAACGGCCAAAAGAATCGTGCAGATCGCGAGTCTCTTCATTGGTTGGTCTCCTGTTTATTTTGCGCCACGATAGAACACACGCCAGATTTTACCCTTTTGGCTATCGGTGATGTAAAGCGACCCATCCGGCGCCTGCGCGACGCCGTCGGCTCGCGCGACCGCGGCGTTCGGATTCATCAGCTTGTCGGTCCCTGCGAATCCGTTCGCGAAAATCTCGAATTTGCCCGATGGCTTGTCGCCCGCGAACGGCTGAAACGTCACGTTGTAGCCGTCCTGCGGCATCGGCGCGCGATTCCACGATCCATGGAACGCAATAAACGCGCCGCCTTTATATTCCTTCGGAAATTGTGACCCGGTATAGAACATCACGTCGACCGGGGCCCAGTGCGCCGGAAATGTCGCGACCGGCAGCGACATTTCGCTGCATCGGCCGACCTTGTCTCCGTCGCCGCCGTATTCCGGATTCAAAACGAGTTTTTGCTTCAAATAATCGAAGAAGCAATAGGGCCAGCCGAAATTTTCGTCCTGTTTGTCGATGCGATACATCGGCTCGGCGGGACGCTCGGCGTTGTCCTCCACTTTGAAATGCTCCGGCCACAGCGTGTCGAGCTGATCGCGATTGTTCATCACCACGAATACATGTCCGTCATACCAGGTGAGCGCCGGCATTTGCCGCATCCCGGTGGCCCATCGCACTCCGTCCGACTGTTTCTGTCCCAATTTGTTTTCGTCAAACTTCCAGATGCCGCCATGTTCAGCGAGCAGCGGGCACGGATCCTGGCCCGCCACGCCCTTGCGCCGGTCCTGCGGCTGGCACGCATTCGAAGGCGCGCCGACATTGACGTACAGAGATCCTTTCCCATCGAAGGTGAGGCCCTTGTCGCCATGCTCAAACTCGCCGGGAAGATCGCCGACCACCACTTCGGCTTCGCCCGCCGGTTTCAACTCGCCGGGCGTCATTTTATACCGGATCACCGAATGGACCGTGGCGACGTAAAGATACCCGTTGCGCAACCCGATGCCGGTGCTGCTCAGATCGCCGAATTGTTCGTTCATGTCGAACTTGCCGTTGCCGGTAGTGTCGCGCAGCGCCACTACGCCGCCTTTTTGACGCCGGCCCGCCATCAGCGCGACATAAACATCGCCATTCGGCGCCGCCGCGATGTGCCGCGCGGCGCCGATTCCGTCGGCCACTACCTCCGCGCAGAATCCCGCAGGCAGTTTAATTCCGCCGTTATCAGGGTCGCAGGCGGGCGGATTGGCGGCGTTCAAAAATGCGCCCGACCCAATCGCCAGAATCCCAACCGCAATTCGAGCCGTCCATAGTGACATAGTGTTCCTTGTATTCTACCTGTACCAGTAGTTTCTTGAAAAAGGGGACAGAGTAATCAGTCGTGGATTCGTCTCAAGAGCCCTCGGCGTGGACAGAGCTTTCTGTTCCCTTTTTCAACCGCCGGGGCTACTTATTAAGAGAGGATGGCGTTTGGAAAAGATGCAAAAAAAGAAATTGGGCAATAGCGATCTGGAGATCACGCCGATCGGCATAGGCGCGTGGGCGATGGGCGGCGGAGGTTGGGTGTTCGGCTGGGGCCCTCAGGACGACCGGCAATCGATCGAGGCGATTCATGCCGCTCTCGATGGCGGCGTCAACTGGATCGATACCGCCGCGGTCTACGGCCTGGGCCATTCCGAAGAAGTGGTCGCTCGCGCGCTCGAAGGCCGCTCGAACCGGCCCTACGTGTTCACGAAATGCGAGCTCGTGTGGAACGACAAGCGCGAAATCGGCCGCTCGCTCAAAGCCGATTCGATCCGCCGTGAATGTGAAAACAGCCTGCGCCGGCTCAAGGTGGGCGCCATCGACCTGTATCAGATCCACTGGCCGGAGCCCGCCGAGGACATCGAAGAAGGTTGGACCACGATGTCGAAGCTGAAGCAGGAGGGGAAAGTCCGGTGGATCGGCGTGTCGAATTTCAACGTCGCGCAGATGGAGCGATGCCGCGCGATCGCGCCGGTGACCTCGTTGCAGCCTCCCTATTCCGCGATTTCGCCCGAAGTGGAAACGGAAATTCTGCCATACACCCTTCGACAGGGAATCGGCGTGATCGTGTATTCGCCGATGAAATCCGGCCTGCTCGCCGGCACGATGACCAAGGAGCGGGTCGCCAAATTTCCGCAGGACGATTTTCGAACGCGAGCGGTGAATTTTCAGGAGCCGCTTCTTTCGCGCAATCTGGCGCTGGCCGATCGATTGAAGCAGATCGGCGCGCGCCACGGCCGTTCCGCCGGCGAGGTGGCCATCGCCTGGACGCTGCGGAATCCTTCGGTAACCGCGGCCATCGTCGGCATGCGATCGGCGGAGCAGGCCCGCGGGTTGCTGGGCGCGCTCGAATTCCGGTTGAGCGCGGAAGAGATCGGCGAGATCGAAAACTTCCGGTCCGCGCTCGCAACGGCCTAGCTTCCGTCTAGGTGAGCCTGAGCTTTCTTGCTCCAAGCCGGCCCGCGATAGATTCTTCGCACGCCGAAAAAATAAATAGCGGCCAGCGCCGCCAGCAACCCGAGCATCGTTTTCCCGGCCAGTTCATTCGGCGGCATCACCAGAATCACGGTGATGCCCGCCGTGTACACGACGCCGATCGCATTTAACCACGCGCCGTATTTTCCAAGCGACCACAGCGCCGCCTTCGGCCAATCCGGTCCTCGGATTCGCGCCCGCAGCCCGAGCGCGACCGGCACAACGTAGGCCACATACAATGCGACCGTGCTGAGCGACGTCACCACCGGCACCGCTCTGGTCCACAACATCGCGGCGAGCGACGTAACCACCAGCGCCCAGATCGCCGGGCCGGGCGTGCCGAATCGCCGATCGACGCGGCCTAGAATTTTTGATCCCGGCAGCCCGTGATCGCGCGCCAGCGCATAGATCCCGCGCGATGCCGAGGTGATGCACGCCAGTCCGCAGAACCACATCGCGATCGACGCCATCGCGCCCATCGCGTTTCCGAAACGCGCTCCGAGCGCGGTCTCCAAGATCGCGATCGCGGCGGGAATCGGGTTTCCACTCGTATCCGCCGCGTGCAGCGCGTCGCGCGTGTTGCGAATCGCGAGCGTCAATGCGATCAACAGCGCGTATCCGGTTACGCCCGCCACCCCGACCGACAACACAATTCCCCACGGCGCGCGCCGGCGAGGATCTTCGGTCTCCTCAGCCATGTGCGCCGACGCGTCGAACCCTGTGAACGTCCAGTGCGCCTGCAATAATCCCAACAAAAATGCCCACCAATACGGCGATCGCCCGTTGCTGCTGACGCCCGATGCGAGAAACGCCACCGGATGCAAAGGAGCCAGCCAGAACACCGCCGCGACCAGCACGCCTACGCCGAGGATATGCACCGTTACGCTCAGGTCGTTGAGAATCGACACCAGCTTCACGCCGAACTGATTCAACAATCCCTGATTGAACAGGATGAACGCGAACATCCCAAACAAATGCAGCGGCGTCGCGGAAATTCCCAGAAACGGCAGCACGAACTCGGCGCAACTATAATTAATGCCCGCCTGCGCGGCGATCAATCCCACGATGTTCAGCAGCGCGACGAACCATCCCCACCCCGGTCCGCCAAGATCCGCGGCCCAGTGATACATTGCGCCCGAGGTCGGATAGGCCGAACACAACTCGGCCATGCTGGCCGCGATGATCAGCGTGAACACGGTCGCGATCGGCCAGCCGAGGCTCATTTCGAGCGGGCCGCCCATTTCGAGCCCGTAGCCGTAGAGCGTCACCGCGCCGGTCAGAATGGAAATGATCGAAAACGAAATCGCGAAGTTCGAAAATCCGCCCATGCTGCGGAACAACTCCTGGGCGTAGCCGAAACGATCGAGGCCATTCTTCGCTTCAGCCATATTGAGGTATTGTTGCGTCGAACCGTGGGCGTTTGCAATATAATCACTCTCAACGCTTCTGTGAGTTGGCAAGCTAAAGTCGCATCCCTGATGGTTCGCGTTGTGCTCAAGCCGAGACTGGCGAGAGCCCACGACGCTCTTAGTCTGCGAAAAGTCATGACGCCGCCGCGATCCCCGTCGCCGAGCGGAGTCCGCATCATGCCCGCGCTCGTCGGCGGCATCCCCGGCGAATGGCTGGAAACCTCCGATGCTTCCCCTTCGACGCTTCTCTACCTGCATGGAGGCGGCTATATCGCGTGCTCGCCCCAAACCTATCGTTCCCTCACCGCAGGGTTCGCGAGACTCGGATTTCGCGTGCTTGCGCCCGATTACCGCTTGGCGCCGGAGCACCCGTTTCCCGCCGCCGTCGACGATGCGCTGGCCGCGTATCGCGCGCTGCGCTCCAGTTCGGCCGGTGAAATTTTTGTCGCGGGCGATTCGGCGGGCGGCGGGCTCGCGCTCTCCCTGCTGATCGCTCTGCGTGATTCGGGCGATCCGCTCCCCGCCGCCTGCGCGCTGTTTTCTCCCTGGACCGATCTTGCCGTCACGGGCGATTCCATCCGCTTGAACGATCATCGCTGCGCGATGTTTCGCGGCGCCAACATCGCCCCGACAGCAAAATATTATCTGGGCGCGGCCGATTCCAAAAATCCGCTGGCGTCGCCGCTCTACGCGAATCTCGAAGGTCTGCCTCCTTTGCTGATCCACGTCGGGGAGCAGGAAGTGCTGCTCGACGATTCGCGCCGCCTCGCGGACCGGGCCCGCGCGGCTCGCGTCCCGGTCGAGCTGAAAATCTGGCCCCAGGTCTGCCACGCATGGCAGCTTTTCCAGGTGATCCCGGAAGCGCGACAATCATTAAAAGAGGCTTCACAATTTTTTTCGTCAATGGCCGCAAAGATTAGGTTTAAAACCGCACCTCGGCTCTGATTTAGGGGTTCTTTCAGGTAACGGAACCCGCGGTCCCGTGCATCAAACAAATGTTGTCTTTTTTAGCGCAATGAAATATCTAACCACGAAGTATCTAGCTTGGACAGTTGCATTTGCGGTCTTGGGCGGCTCCGCGCTCAGCGGCCAGGGTCTCGACACCAGCGGAAACAGCTTGCTCAAAGGCAGCTTCCATTTCCGCCAACTGGAAGCCGCCAATTTCGATCCGAACACCGGGGATATCACGGAAGCGGTGGCCGTTTCCGGCGTCATCACTTTTGATGGAGCCGGCAACTACGCGATCACCAACGGTACCTATCTCGATTCCGCCAGCGCGTCCCAGACCGTCGCCACCTCGGGCACTTACGGCATCGGCGCGAACGGATGGGGTTATCTCGCCAACCCGCTCGACTCCGGGGATTCGGTGTATGGCGCCGTCGCGCAAGGCATCTTCATCGGGAGCAGCACGGAGGGCAGCGTCACCAACCAATTCATCGCCATTCCCACCGGTCCGGTCCTGACCAATTCCACCTTCACCGGATCGTATTGGGCCGGTCTGCTCGATTTTCCGGGCGGCTTCAGCACGGATCTGAAAAATGCGCTGTTCGAATTCACGCCCAACGGTCAGGGGACGTTCGGACCGATTCCGTTGAACGGCCAGGCGGAGAATCAAACCGCTCCCACCATCACGCAAACCGTCAACGGCGCGACGTACAGCTTCGGCACCGATGGTAGCGTTGTGATGAACCTTCCCACTCCCTCAGGCGTCACCTCTACCAACGCGCTGTTCAGCGGAACGAGGACGATGTATGTTTCCGCAGATGGAAATTTCGTGTTGGGATACGCGCCGGCCGGATACGACATATTTTTCGGCGTGAAGGCGATCGGCTCTTCTCCCAGCCCCAGCGTTTACAGCGGTACCTATTACCTGGCGGCGCTCGAAGACGGCTTCGGAAATCCGGCCGGCGACATCGATGGCTTTTACGGATCGCTCGTGTCGGACGGACAGGTTCCGGTGCCGGACCAGATCATTCATGAACGCCTTTTCTCGCCGCTGTACTATGCCATAGATTACGAAATCGACGACTATATGACC
>DATHCE010000313.1:0-12862 GCA_035319685.1 Bryobacteraceae bacterium
ATTTCCCGCCAACCCGATGATGGCCGCAGGATCCGATGGACCCGAATTCGCGCGCGGTTTCACCCCGGTTGCCGGGCCCGGCGGAGCACCCGAATCAAGGGGCGGTCCAGGTCTGGCTTGCGAATTGAATCCGCCGAGAGCTTCGCCGAGCAGGGCGCCGAGAAAGGCCGAAAGCCCGAACGCCGCGGCCGCACCGCCGGTCTGTGCGGCCGCCGCGAAACCCAATCCTGCGAATCCCGCCAATGTCGCCTCCGGCAGGAACGCGATGAGCGCGAAAATGATCACCCCGATCACCAAAGCGATAGCCAAAGCCACCACAGCCTTGACAGCCCCTGTGAGAAGAATGTTGATCGTCGTGCATGCGGCGGTAGTGACCACGTTCACGGTTGCCTGCAGGAATCCGTTCGCGCTCGAGGCGGCGGCGCTGTAGGCCTGCTGCGTGACGGTACCGCCTGGAGTATTCGAAAAATTAAGATTGGACGGAGAATTCGCCGGTAGTCCGCCGCATATTGTCACCTTAAACTTGGCCATCACCGGCCAAGCCTGGCTCACAATCAAACCGATCACTAAACCGACGCCGGCCATCAGCGCGGAGTATTCCACGATCCCCTGATGTTCGCTCATTTCGTTGGTGTCAATGATGGCGCCCGTGTCGGGATCGAGCTCGTACCACGCTGTTCCGACCCCGCCGGCCATCGCGACCGGCGCGCCCGGCGCAACAACGATCTTGCCGCTGTCGACGGCGTCCGTGATCCGAGCCTGCGCGTCTGCCGAAAATCCCAGACTAGCCAGTTCGCCCAACTGGTCCGCCTGAATCACCAGAAAACCAGAACCTTGCTGGGACGATACGCTAAGAACGTCCGCCGCGCTCGAGGGCGACGTCGCCGCTGTCCCGCCCGGTACCGAAATTCCCTGCACCACCTGCCGCTCCACAATGTTCTCGCCGACACCATAGAGCAGATTGAACGTCACCGTCGAAAAGATGCTCTGCCCGGGATACGCCAGCGCCCGGTAGCTATCCTTCGCCAAATCCGCCGAAAAACCCAGCGCGAGACTGCCGCTCGAATTATTGAGTCCCATCCCATAGAGTCGAATGAGCGGACTATCCGGGTAGGCTTTGACGACGGCGAAGGCCGCCATGCTCGCGGCGGTCGCCTGCGACAGATTGTCGAAAACTCCCGCCATGGTCTGCGTGGCGCTCGCCGAGCGCAGCGTCGCGAGCAGGTTCAGGTTGCCGACCAGGGTTGGGTCTAACTGCTGCACGGGCGTACTGCCGGCCGCGGCCACGCCCTGATTCAGTTGCCCCATCAGACTGTCTTCACGGGCGGCCGCGATCGCGGGTACCGAGGTGTCCATCAGGCTCGAGTCGATGCTCATGGTGACGCTGTCGAAGGGGCTGAATGCCGGCTGGCCTCCCGCCGGGATGGAGACGCTGGCGGCCGCCAACCCCTCGCGGGCCGCGTAGCCGATCCGGTCCAGCACGGTATGGGTGTATGTCGTCGTCGTGCCGGCCGGATTTGTGTAAGCGAACTCCAGAAACACACCGGTGAGAATCTGGCTCGAGAACGGGACATTGGTGAACAGTTCCTGGTAGGTTTGACCGGTGGTGGCCGGATCGTTCGACGGGTCCACGTGATTTCGATCAGCGGAGTCGCGCTGTTCAGCGAGAAGGTGGTCAGCAACTGGAACCCGCCCACGTGGGCGCGATGCACCATCAGCCCAGTCGAGGTCGACAACCGTTTCAGACACCCTGTTTTAGCCACTTTTCACCCACGATGTGGCCCGGATGCGCGTGAGGCGCGTAGCACGGGCATTGTAGTCCTCGCACATTCCGTCGGCGCCCAGGGGCGAAGTGATCTCGTATGGACCCAGCCCGGGCGCTGTTCTGGCCATCATTGCCAGCGGCAGCGTCCACGATTTTCGTGCTTGGGTAGTTGTGGTCGGAAATTTTGCCTTCTATTTTGGAGTTATGTACCTCGTATGGGGAGCCTGGGGGCGCGCACACGGAGCCCGTAGCCTGTCCGGATGGCGTCTTATTTGCGGCCCGGCTTTTGAGCGTCGATGCGAATCTGGCGCAGCGCCGGAAGATCCGTCGGGAGCTCCTTGCCTCCGGGGGGAAATTTGTTCGCGTTGAGCAGATAAGCCGTCAGATCGATGGCAATCTGCCGGCTCAACGAGCCTGGACGATCCTGCGGCATATCGCGATGGATGCGCTCGAACAAATCCCCGACCGTGAGGCCGTTCCACTTATAAACGAACGCCCCGCCGGCAAGTGCGGGATGCTCCACCACGTCGCCTTCGAGCTCGTCGCCGTGGCAGCCGGCGCATCGGCGCGCGTACAAATCCTCGCCGCGATCGGCCTGCGCTTGCGAATAGACGCCGTCCCAGGTGGACCCCGAAGGCGGCTGAGCGAAAACCGCGAGCGCGGCAAGAACGAGGATTGCGCCGGCGACGGCCCGAGTCTTCATGGAATCAAGCCAAGCCTAGCACGAAACCTAGTCCGTTCCGTAATTGATCTCCAGCCTGCGCGCCTTGCGCGCGGCCATCGCCAGCACCGCGAGCGTCACCACGATCAATCCGGCGACGGCCAGTGCGGCGGGTGCCGGCTCGGCGTTGGAAACCAGCAGCGCCAGCACCGGCGACATATCGCGGCCGGGCGGCGCGACCACCGGGCACAGCGATTGAAGATAAAAAATCACGCTGATTTTCTTGAGCGCGGCGGGCAGGAACAAATTCACGTTCTCCCACAGCAGCACCGCCGCGGCCGGGATGATCGGATTACGGAACAACAGCCCCGCGGCCAGAAACACGCTGCCATAGCCGAGGCAGGCGAGCGCCGTTACGCCCAGATAGGCCGCGATCTGGCTCCATCCGGGCCCGTTCAGGTATTCCGCACGGACCTGCGAATCGAAATGCGCGACGAAAATCAGAAGCTGGAGCGCGGCGCTTCCGGTGAAGATCACCACCGTCGCAAGCAGGCCCGCGAGATATTTTCCAACCAGCAGCACTTCCCGCCGCATCGGCGCGAGCAGATAAAAGTGCAGGCTCTTGTCGATCATCTCGCCGCGAAACAGGTTCATGAAAATGCCCGCGCAGCCGAAGAAAATCGCCAGCCGCAGAAAAAAGTATTGAAAGACGGCGGCAAAGATGACCGAATCCTGGTTGAGATTGCACAATTCGGCATGGCGGATGCCGTGAAGCTCGCCGTGGTCGAACACCAACGTGTAAGTGTTCCCGCCGTCGGTGTAGCTCATCACCTCGCGGTCGATCCGGCGAGTGCGAAACGCGCGGCGCGAATACGGCTGGCCCAATTTCGCGATCACTTCATCGGGAGTCATGCCGGTCTCGATCGAATCGAGCGCGAAACTCGGCACCGTTTTCGCGGACGCGAGCGCCGGATCGCGGCTCCGCGACACGTCGATCGCGTGGCCCGCCCAGATCGCCACCGGCGCAAAGGCCAGCAAATAGACCCACCAGCCGCGCCGCGCGAAAAACGTTTTTCGCATTTCGAGACGAATCACGGCGAGGATTTGCCTGCACCGTGGACGGATCATTTGGCCGGCCCCTCGCCGCCGATCAAATATTCGTACACCGAATTGACGTTGTCATCGGCCGGCGCGACGCTTTCGATTTCGATTCCATCGAGCGCGATCTGGTTCAGCATGCGGTAAAAACGATCCGCGTCGCGCGTCTTGATCAGCAATCCGCCGCTGTCGGGATCGAGGCGCGCCTCCACCACGTGGTCCTGCTCGAACACCTTCGAGGCCAGCGCCGCCGGACGATTGCAGCGGATCATCACCTGCATCGGCTGCTCGTGGATCTCGCTGCGCACCTCGTGAATCTGCCCCTCGGCGACCACGTAGCCGTTGCTCAGCAGGATCACCTGATCCGAAATCATGTCCACTTCGTGCAGGATATGGCTCGAAACGATGACGTGGCGGCCTTCCGCGGCCAGCTCGCGAAACAGCGCGATGGTTTCGGCGCGCACCAGAGGATCCAGGCCGTTCAGCGGTTCGTCGAGCACCAGCACGCGCGGATCGTGGGCCATCGCCTGCGCCAGCCGGATCCGCTGCCGCATGCCCTTGCTATAGGCCGCCACTTTACGGTCCGCCGCTTCGCTCATGTGTACCCGCTCGATCGATCGGGACGCGAGCGCCTCGCACTCCGCATGCGACTTTCCGAACAACCGCAAAAACGAATACACGAACTGAAATCCGGTCAGCCCCTTTGGAAACGAATCGAACTGCGTCGCGTAGCCGACCAGGCGAAACAAGTTTTCGGGATCGTCCGGTGCGATCCCCAATACGCGAATCGCTCCCCGCGTCGGCCGCACCAGGCCTGTCATCAGGTTCATCAGCGTAGTTTTTCCGCTGCCGTTCGGGCCCACCAGGCTGGTGATTCCGGGAGGAATCGACAGCGTGACGCGATTCACGCCCAGCACCTCGCCGTAAAAGCGCGAGACGTTGTCGAATCGAATCAGGCTCGCTTCAATCGGCGGGGGCGTCATTTCACGACCTCCAACGCTCGAACTTTTTTCACCAGCAGCAACAGGCAGAGTGTGCTCGCGATCCCCAGAGCGATCCACGCATCGCTCACGTCCAGGCCGGTGCCGGTGTCGTAGCGGAACATCGATCCCCAGATGGCCGACTTAACTTCGGTCAAATCGATCAGCGTGCCGCTCTGGATCCGCAGCACTCCGTTGATGGCTCGCCCGAATCCCGCACCCGCAAAAAACACGCCGAGGATCAGCGCGCCGGCCGCGACCCTCCATTTCACCCACGCCGACATCGCCATCGCGATCAGCGACAAAACCGTGATCCACGCGAGCGGTCCCAAAATGATCGCCCCGGCCAGCCAGAGATTCGCTTTGGTCCACTCCCACCCGGCGAGATCGCCCTGGATCCCAAACAGAATCAGCCCGGGGACCCACGTAATCATCGACAGCAGGATCAGCAGGACGCTCATCTTCCCCGCGACATATTCGGCGCGCGTAAACGGGCGCGAAAAATACAGGGGCAGCGCGTTATTCGTCAGGTCCGGCGAAATCAGGCTCGGGCCGGCGAACGCCGTCAGCAGATAGGCCATCGCGCCCTGAAAATTCGAGTAGAAATAAAAGAATCGCGGATCGATCGCGAAAAGGTCGCCGGCCGGGATGCGGAACATCCTCAAGAACGACAGATTGTGCGCCGCATAAATGAACAACGCCGCGCCCAGAGGATAAAAAAAGCACACGGTTAGAAACAGGATCAGGAACTTCGATTGAAACAGGCGCGCGTAACTGTAGCGCGTTACGATCAAAAAGCGCGACCACTCCGGCGTCCGCGCGCCTGCGTATCCTTTATAGGTGCGTTTGTAGACCGCCACCTACGCCTCCATCGCTTTCAGAAAAATATCCTCGAGCGTGTCGCGGCGATAGTTGAGACGGCGAAGCTGCAAATCGCGCTCGGCTGCCAGCCGATAAATCTCGCGCAGTTCAAACCCGGCCGGCAGCACCATTTTCAACCGCCCCGCGCCCGCCGCCGCGCATTCGCAGCCGAGCGAGGCGAGCGCGTCCGCAAATCCCGCGTCGTCTCCCCACGTTTCCAGTTCCACGAAGCGTTTGTTCGCCCTCCGCTCCTCTTCGAGATTCGAATAATTCACGATCCGCCCCTGCCTCAGGATCAGCACTTCCTCGCACGTCTGTTCCACGTCGCGCAGCAGGTGCGAGCACAGCACCAGGTGCATTTCGCCCGACGCTTTCATCTCGCCGATCAGCCGGATCATGCGCTCGCGCGCCGGCGGATCCAGTCCGTTGGTCGGCTCGTCGAGAATCAGCAATTTCGGCCCGTGCACCAGCGCCTGCGCCAGCTTCGCCAACTGTTTCATGCCCATGGAATAGGTCCCCAGCAGGCGATATCGCGCCTCGCCCAGTCCCACGTAAAACAAAACCTCGTGCGCGCGTTCTAATGCCGCGGCGCGCGGAAGTCCCGAAAGCTCGCCCATCATTCGGATGAAGGAGACCGCGGTCATGTCGGCGATGAACGAATCATTTTCCGGCATGTAGCCGGCGAGCGCCCGGATCTTGCGCTGCTCCGATCGAATATCGAGCCCGAAAACCGTGGCGCTGCCGCTCGACGGCCGGCAAAATCCGAGCAGCGTCTGGATCAGCGTCGATTTGCCGGCGCCGTTCGGTCCCAGCAACCCGATGGTTCGTCCCGAAACAGAGACGCGGAGGTCTCTCAGAATCTCGCGATTCCCGAACCGCACGCCCAATCCGTCGAGTTCAATGACGGGCCCGGACATCACTTTCAGAATACGTTGTGCCGCGTGATTTGTTCCATTCCGGGCCGCAACTAATAGGCCTTCGCGATCACCACGCGGCGATCCACGGTTTCGCCCGTCACGATGCATTTTCCGGCACCCTCGCATTCATCCACCAGCGGAATATTGCGCACCGTCGCCTTGAACTCCTTGATGCGCGCATCGCACACCGCGTCGTCCTTCAAATGCGCCATCACGAATTTGCCGCCGCCCTTTTCCGCGGTCACTTCTTTCAAAATCGATTCGACCTCTTCGATCGAATTGGCGAGCACCGTGTTCTCCTTCAATCGCTGCTTCGCCGACGCATACAGATCCTTCTGCATTTGCGCGAGCGTCGACGGAAGTTTCGCGGCCAGCTCCGCCTGCGGAACCATCTGCTTGGTTCCCGTGTCCCGTCGCTTCATCACGATGTTGTTCGCGGCGAGATCGCGCGGCCCCAGCTCCAGCACCACCGGCACCCCGCGCCGCTCCCAATGAAAAAACTTCGCGCCGGGCGACTGCCCTTCGCGATCGTCAATTTTCGCGCCCGTTTCGTTCGCGATGCGCTCGGCCGCTTCCATCACTCGCGATTTCTCGTCCTCTTTGCGATAGATCGGCACCAGCACCGCCTTCACCGGCGCAACCTTCGGCGGAAGCACCAGACCCTTGTCGTCGGAATGGCTCATGATCAGCCCGCCGACCAGGCGCGTACTGACGCCCCAGCTCGTCTGCCACACGTAATCGAGCTTGCCTTCGCTCGACTGGAACTGCACCTGGAACGCTTTGCCGAAGTTCTGGCCCAGGTCGTGGCTGGTGCCCGCCTGCAGCGCGAGGCCGTTCTGCATCATCGCCTCGATCGAGTAACTGCGCAGCGCCCCCGCGAATTTTTCGCCTTGAGTTTTCGCGCCCTTGATCACCGGCATCGCCATCACGTCTTCCGCGACTTCCGCGTACAGATCCAGAATGCGCAGCACCTCGGCGACCGCCTCCTCGTGCGTCGAATGCGCCGTGTGACCCTCCTGCCACAGAAATTCCGTCGTGCGGAGAAACATTCGCGTCCGCAGTTCCCACCGGATGATATTCGCCCACTGGTTCAGCAACACCGGCAGGTCGCGATAGCTCTGGATCCATTTCGAGAAAAAATGCCCGATGATGGTTTCCGACGTCGGCCGGATCACGTACGGCTCTTCCAGTTGCTTGCCGCCCGCGATGGTCACCACCGCCAGCTCCGGTGAAAAGCCCTCCACGTGTTCGGCTTCTTTCTGCAAAAAACTTTGCGGGATCAGCAGCGGAAAATAGACGTTCTGATGCCCGGTGGCTTTGAAGCGATCGTCAAGCTCGCGCTGGATCAGTTCCCAGACCGCGTAGCCATTGGCCTTGATGACCATGCAGCCTTTGACGATCTCGGCCGGCTCCGCCATGTCGCCCTGCAAAACCACGTCCTGATACCACGCAGCGAAATCCTGGCTGCGCGAAGTGATGGGAGATTCTGGCATTCGTTTTAGGGTACGATAATTCCCGTTCAGCCCGGGCCCATCCGGGAGGCAGGAATGCGCCGCGCGCATCGATCCCATGGCCGCTGTGCGGATCGGATGAAAACATTTCTAATCGCGATTGTGTCCGGCGAAGACCGCGCCTATCGCGCCACGGCTTCCACCGGTTCGTAGACTCTGGGCCGCTCGATGTTCGGAAGAAACGCCGCCAACAATCCGATCGCCGGAAGAAACGCGCACACCCGATACACAAATTCGATGCTGGTCGCGTCGGCGAGCCTTCCGAGCAGCGCCGCGCCGATTCCGGCTATCCCGAACGCGAGCCCGAAGAACAACCCCGAAATTGCGCCGACCCGGCCCGGAACCAGCTCCTGCGCATACACGATGATCGCCGGAAACGCCGATGCCAGCAGCAATCCGATGATCACCGTCAGCGCGCCGGTCCAGAACAGGTTGGCGTAGGGCAGCATCAGCGTAAAGGGAAGCGGCCCCAGAATCGACCACCAGATCACGCGCTTACGCCCGATGCGGTCTCCCACCGGCCCGCCGATGATCGTGCCCGCCGCCACCGCGCCCAGAAAAATGAACAGGTGCAGTTGCGCGCCGCGAACCGGCAGGTGAAACTTGCTGATCAGGTAGAACGTGTAATAGCTGGTCAGGCTCACCAGGTAGAAAAATTTGGAAAAAACCAGCGCGATCAGAACCGCCAGCGCCAGCCTGATTTTCTTGGGCGTTGCCGCGACCGCGGCGGCCGCGTGCCGGCTCTGCGTTTTCTTGAACACTACGCGCTGTTTGTACCAGTGCCCGATCTGCGTCAACAGCAACATCGCCACCAGCGCAATGATCGAAAACCACGCGATGCTGCGTTGCCCGTACGGAAGCACGATGAACGCCGCCAGCAGCGGTCCGAACGCCGACCCCGCGTTCCCGCCCACTTGAAACAGCGACTGCGCCAGCCCGTGCTGCCCGCCCGAAGCCATCCTCGCCACGCGCGACGATTCCGGGTGAAACACGCTCGATCCCACCCCCACCAGCGCCACCGCGACCAGGATCATTCCGAATCGCGGCGCCCTCGATAACAGGATCAGCCCCGTCAGCGTGAACGCCATCCCCGCCGCCAGTGAGTACGGCAGCGGCTGTTTATCGGTATACAACCCGATCACGGGTTGCAGCAGCGACGCTGTCAGTTGAGCCGTCAGCGTGATCAACCCGATCTGGACGAAATCGAGATGATAGGTTGCCTTCAGGATCGGATACACCGCCGGAAGCAGCGACTGCATCATGTCGTTCAGCAGATGACACACGCTGAGCGCGGCCAGGACTCGGAACGCGACACGTTCCTGGTTCTGAGTTGGGTTCTGAATTGGATTCGATGCGATCGCGCCCTTCAACTTGTGGCGATGACCCCTTGCTTGTAGTGTAACGTGTATGCCTGCGCCGCCTCAAAAAGGGACAGACTACGCTGTCCCCGATCCGGAGTTGTGGATTCATCTGAGAGCGTGCGGAGTGGGCACAGCGGTCTGCGGAACGCACGTAGCGTGTCCCCTTTTTCAGACGCCGAAGCGAAACAGGTGAATCAGCTCGATCACCAGAATCGCCACCACCATCGCTTCCAGCAGAAACGATCGCGCCTGGTAAAACTCGTTCACCATGAACTCGTACAGCTCGCCGGCGATGCGCAATTTCCGCTCCACCAGGTTGCGATAATCCGTCACGCCCACGCGCGCCGCCGCCATCCGGTAGGCGCGCGCGTAAAACATGTCGCTCAGGAACTTGATGGCGTTGTCGGTGCGCTCGGTCAGCTCCGTCACGTCCAGCCGCATCGCGTTCAGCGAGCCCGCCTGCCGCGCCATCCGCCAATGCCGGAACCACCCGCCGCGATGCTCCACCAGCTTATAGACATTTTCGAGCACGCGCGTTAAAACGTCGTCATAATGCCGGAATTCGAGCAACTGCGTGTTCGCGTATTCGAGCAATTGAATCGCGGGAATCGCGCCTTCCGCCGTATCGTATACCAGTGCCGCCACCCACCCGACCACCAGCAGATCCGTCGCGTAATAGGACAGGCTCGATTGCAGCGCTTCGGCGCGCTCGGCCTCCGCCAGCGGTCCCGAATCTCCCCGCACGATCTGCGCGATCTCCGCCCGGTGCGCCGAAAGCATTGCCGAAGCGGTCAAGGGGCGGCCTTCCTCATCCAGCGCCTCGACCACGTGAATCACATAATATTCTTCGCTGAGCCAGGACGCGTATCCCTCGACCACCGCGGGCTGTACACGTTCCAGCCGTGCTCGCAGCAGTTCCGTCGTCCGCTTCTCGACCTCCGGCGCCGCGATCCACCGGCTGCTCATCCGCACCAGGTCGTCCCAGCCGGCCTCGAACGGCAGTTCGAGTTCGACGCTCACCACCCCATAATCGAAATACTTGATGCGCGTTTGAAACTGCGCACCGGGCCCGATCGCCAGCGGCTCCACATCCTCCACCACCGGCGGCCGTTCGAAGCGCACATAATCCGGCACCGGATGGCGGAAGCTCGGCTCCCGCGCCGGCGGCGCCGATCCCAGAATTTCGCGCAACTTGTCGAGTTGTATCTGTTCGGCTACGTCATAAAGGACCAGCGCCCAGAACGATCCTCGCAGTGGTCCCATGCCTGTATTCTGACCTGTCGCCGCGGGAAATGGATTATCGCGGCGGCGGACTCGCCGCGTGCACCGTCGGATGGCTCTCGGCGACGCTAGTGGTCATCTTTACATGAATCTGCGCGGCATTCGCCATCGTCTGGCTCAACAGACACGTCTGGACCGCCCGCAACAGCCCCTCGCGTGTTCGCGGCGCAAGTCCGGGAGCGTCCACGTCGATGGAAATCTCCGCCAGCCGCGGTGGGGAATCGCTCTTTTCGGCGCAGACCTTCAACTCGACCGCGTTAGCCGGCAGATTCCGGCTTTCCAGATATTTGGCGGCACAGTACATCGCGCAACAGCCCAGCGCGGATAGCATCATCTCCGCTGGCATCATGCCCGTATCGCTCCCATTCTGCTCGAATGGCTCATCGCAGACAACGCGATGGAATCGCGCCCGCGCTTCCACCTGCTTCCCTTTGCCTTGTCGGACTCGAACCTCCATATATAGTTCTCCTCACACCGACAGGCAGCGACTGTGTGGATGGCTGAAGGAGAAATCGCCGCAGAAATCGCCGCTCGCCTCATTGGATTCCCCCGCACGTTGTCATCCAAGGAGTAATGCCATTAAATCCAACGATTTTCCGGGTCTCGAATGCGCGATTTCCCGCAAGCGTCCCCTGGCATGTGGGCTTTGGCGCGAAAGCCCCACCGGTCAGAGTGTGTGTGAAAGCCCGGCCTTTCAACCCCGGCATGACTGCCGCGGCTTGTGGACGCGCTTCCCGGTCAACAAGATCGGCAAGCCCCGCCAGCGAAGGCGGGGTTAAAGAGCGAGTTTTCACAAAAACTCGTCGAGGCGGGGTTCCACGCACTAGTTGGTGATCGTGATGGTTGCCGCTGGGCTGGCCGCGCCGCCTATCGTTACCACCACCGGCTGCGCACCAGTCGGGATCCCGTTGGGAATTTGCACGTTAATCTGCACCACGCCCACCAGCCCCGGCGGAATGCCGATGAAATCGACGGTCGCAGCGGCTCCGCCAATCGTTACCGTATACTGCTGCACCGGCGCTGGGAGATCCGCGATCGGCGTACCCGCGGCCGGCGCCGCGCCCGTTGAAATCGCTGGGGAAACGGCTCCTGCTCCCGTGATGTAAAACGCGATCTCCTGCCCGTGCGCCGCGCTCGAGGTGGGATTCAGAGCGCCCGTCGAATCGGTGAAAATCCCCGGCGCCGCCGCAGCGACCGGGAACGATTGGGTGGTAACCTGCCCGTTGTTGTTGACGCTCAACACCGCCGTGCTGTTGGGGGTGACCTCGTACGGGATCTGCAGGTTCAACTGGCCCGGGGCGATATAATACAGCGGCGCCGCGATTCCGTTCACCAGGGCCGCGACTCCCGACGCCGAAACCGGCAGCGGCACGCCCGCCGCGCTTTGTGTCGCCGGGGAAAGCTGCGACCCGAACACGCTCAGAATCGATCCCGGCGCGAAGCTCTGTTTGAAGCTGGCTCCGTTGGCGACGCTGGTGTTCGCCGGCGTGCTGCCCGGTCCCGATCCCGAACCCGTTACGTTCACGGTCACCGATGCGCTGCTGGCGCTGTTGTAAGTCGCCATAATCGTTCCGGTGCCCAGCGGCAACTGTGAGCCGTTCGCCACCAGCGTCGCCGTCGCCGTGCCCGCCGATCCGGTCAACGCCGCCGATCCCAACGTAGTCCCATCAATGGAAAACGAGACCGATCCCGAAGGCGTCGTTCCACTCGTCGAGCTGACCGTCGCGATCAGATACACCACGTCGTTTTGGGCTACCGTGCTCAGGTTGCTCAGCAGCGTTACGCTGACGTTCGAGACCGGAGTCGTTGTCGCCGCGCCATTCCATCCCGTCACCAGCTTGTACGCATCCACCGACCCTAGTCCGGTCGTCTGATCGTAGCCAAAGCCCGCGTAATATCCCACCGGCGTCTCCGTGCAGTTCGGCTCCCTTCGCGAACACGGCACGGTGACCAGGTTGTTGCCCGTCGTGATGTCGTGAAACATTCCCGAGCTCCAACCGGTTTGCGCCAGCGCATACATGTTGGGATTGATATTGCCCACTCCGCCGCCGCCGAGCGACTGATTCAGAATCGCCGTCAGCCCCGCAAACGAAGGCGTCGGCACCGACGTTCCTCCATAAATCTGAAGGCTCCCGCCGGTGTAGACCATATAGCCGTCATGATCGGCCGACGCGTTCAGCGCCACGTCGGGCACGTGGCGCGCATTGTCGAGGGGCACGCCGGTGCCGATTTGCCAGGAGGGTTTCGCGAACAGAATGCTCGTGCCTCCGCCGCTCGCCGACGGTTCGCCGTCCGCCCCGCTATCGTTCCACGTCGTTTCAGGAATATACGACAGCGCCGATGCGCCGTTGGAGGTGTTGGTGATACTCCAATATGTGCCGGTTCCCTCGACGAACTCCGTGCCGCCCACGCTGGTCACCTCCGGCA
>DATHCE010000314.1:0-6865 GCA_035319685.1 Bryobacteraceae bacterium
ACCATGGTGATCATCACGTGCGCGATGATCGCGCTTCCCATCGTGCCGTGGCTCCATGGCGTGAAGCCGCAATCGACGCCGTTCGCGCTGACCGTGCCGGCCTTCACGCTGCTCAATTTGAATATTCTCGGCAAGCAGGGATTCGGAGCGCTCGGCGGGGTGGAATACGTCGCGATTTTCGCGGGCGAAACGCGCGACCCGGGAAAACTGATCGCGCGCAGCGTGGTCATCGCCGCTCCGGTGATCGCGGTGCTGTTTATTTTGGCCACCGGTTCGGTGCTGGTGTTCATCCCGCAAACTCAAATCGATCTGGTTTCGCCGGTGTCACAGGTGCTGAGCGTCGCGACACAGCCGTTTGGCATCGCCGCAAGCGTTGCGGGCTCCATTATCCTGGCGGTGCTCGGACTGAGGATCGCGCAGACCAGCGTGAATTTTTCGGCAACCGCGCGGTTGCCGATGGTCGCTGGATGGGATCATTTGTTGCCCAAATGGTTCACGAAACTGCATCCGAAATACCGGACGCCGGTGCTGTCCATCGCATTTGTGGGCGCGGTGACGATGCTGTTCGGAATCGCGGCGATCGCGGGAATTGAGCGGCAGGAAGCTTTTCAACTCCTCAACAACGCGTCGGGGATCTTTTACGCCTTGACGTATCTGGTAATGTTCGCGATCCCGATCTTCGCCCCGACGGGCGCGTCGTGGGGAGTAAAGATTGCCTCGGCGTCGGGACTTCTGATGACGGTTTTGTATGTCGTACTGTCGATTTTCCCCATTATCGAAGTAAAAAGCCAGGCATTGTTCACGCTAAAGATCAGCGTGCTGGTGGCGGTTTGTAATTTGATCGGGATCGGAATTTTCGAGCTCGAGGGAAGGCTCCGGCGGGCATCGTGAGGCCATCATGGCATCGGTCTCGACTAGCTAGACTTCACGCAAAAATCACGGTCGAGGTGCCGCCTGAGCTTTTGAGGCGAGCGCGACGACCCAGAGAGTAGCGGAATCACCGAGCCCCTTTGGCACGGGCTTGGCGCGGCCATTGACAATCACCCTCCACCTTACTTAAGCTTTCGGATGCACCGTAAAAAGGGGAAACTTCATGCGACGCATGCTGTTCGTGGTCCTTCTTGCTCTTCCTCTCTCTTCCTTCGAAAGCCGGGCCGATCAACTTCCTTATCAGAAACCGCCCCAGGAAATTCTCGACGTCCTGAACGCGCCCGCATTACCCGCGCTCAGCGTCAATCCCAGCCGAATCTACGCGACGCTCTCGGAATCCGAGCGCTATCCCGGAATCGACGAAGTTTCCGAACCGATGCTGCGCCTGGCCGGCATCCGCATCGATCCGCGCTTCAACGGGCTGCACCTTGCTCCGCACAGCTACGCGATCACGCTGGTCAAGCTTCCCGAGGGTACGAAAATTCCCGTGGCGCTGCCGCCGCACGCGCGCGCCGGGGCCCTGCGCTGGTCGCCCAATGGAAAAATGTTCGCCTTCACGAATATCGTCTCGAACGGAATCGAGCTGTGGATCGGAGACGCGGCTGCCGGAAAAACGCACCGAGTCGAGGCCATCAAGGTGAACGCGGTGCTCGGCGAGCCGATCGAATGGCTGCCGGACAATAAAACATTGCTGGTCAAGACTGTTCCCGCGCGCCGCGGACCTCCGCCGGCCGAATCGAGGATTCCGAAAGGTCCTGCGGTGCAGGAAAGCGACGGCAAGGCGATGGGCGTCGAGACCTATGAAGATCTTCTTCAGAATCCCCGCGACGAAGATCTGTTCGAATATTACGCGACCGCGCAACTGGTGAAGATCGACGCGGCAACCGGCGCGGCAACACCACTGGGAAAGCCGGGGATTCTCGATGAAATGAATCCATCGCCCGACGGAAAAAACATTCTGATCACGCGCGAGCATCGTCCGTTCTCTTATCTGCATCCTTATCGCGAATTTCCGAAAGAGGTCGACGTGTGGAACACCTCCGGCGCCGTGGTCTACCACGTCGCCAGCCTGCCGCTGCCGGCGCGCATACCGCTCGGCGGCGTCCAGACCGGCCCGCGCCAGATCCGCTGGGTCGCCAATCAGCCGGCGGCCATTTTGTGGGTGGAAGCGCTCGATGGCGGCAATCCGAAAGAGGTAGTGCCGCATCGCGATCGCATCATGGCCATGGCAGCTCCGTTCGAAGGCCAGCCGATGGAAATATATAGAACGGAAGAGCGTTTCGCCGGAATCCAGTTCGGCAAGAATTTCGTGCTGGTCGAGGATCAGGCGCGTATTTCGCGCCTGCTGCGCACGTTTGAACTCGAACATGGGAAATCCGATCAGCAGCCCAAGCTCATCTGGAGCCGCAACGCGCAGGATCGCTACAAAGATCCCGGCCGGCCGGTCGAAGTGCGGACCCAGGGAGGTCGCGGCGGAGGCGGTTTCGGCCGCGGCGGCGGCGATTCGCTGCTGATGCAATCGGGCGATGACAACATCATTCTCGAAGGCGCGGGCGCATCGCCCAATGGCGACCATCCGTTCCTCGACCGCTTCAACCTCACCACGCTCAAGTCGGAGCGGGTGTTTGAATGCCCGCCGGATAAATATGAAGAGGTGGTCGCCGTGCTCGACGATCACGCGAACAGCTTCATCACGCGCCGCGAAAGCCCCACCGAGCCGCCCAATTATTTTCTCCACACCGGCCGCTCGGAAATGGCGCTGACCGATTATAAAGATCCCGCGCCGCAGCTTCGCCGCATCACCAAGCAACTGGTTACCTACCAGCGCGCCGACGGCGTTCCGCTGTCGATGGAGTTGTACCTTCCGCCGGATTACAAACCGGGCACGCGCCTGCCCGCCGTGATGTGGGCGTATCCGCGCGAGTATAATGACGCGGATACGGCGGGGCAGATCGAAGGCTCGCCGAACCGCTTCACGACGATCACGGGATATTCGGAATTGTTTTTCCTGCTCGACGGGTACGCGGTGCTGGAGAACGCGGCCATGCCGGTGGTGGGAACCATCGACGTGGTGAACAATACTTATGTGGAGCAGATTGTGGCGGACGCAAAGGCGGCCATCGACAAGGCGGCCGCGATGGGCGTGGTCGATCCGCATCGGGTCGGGGTCGGCGGGCATAGCTACGGCGCGTTCATGACGGCGAATCTTCTGGCGAATGCCGGCAATCTGTTCCGCGCCGGAATCGCGGAAAGCGGCGCGTATAATCGCACGCTCACCCCGTTTGGATTTCAAAGCGAGCGGCGGGCGTTCTGGGAAGCCAAGGACACCTACACGCGGATGTCGCCGTTCTTTTATGCGGATAAAATCAAAGATCCGATTCTGTTGATTCATGGCGAAGCGGACGACAACTCGGGCACGTTCCCGATCCAGAGCGATCGCATGTACCAGGCGATTCGCGGCAATGGAGGCACGGTGCGGCTGGTGTTTCTGCCCGACGAGGCGCACGGCTATCGCGCCAAGGAAACCATCGAGCACGTGCTTTGGGAAAAATTCCAGTGGTTCGACAAATACGTGAAGCACGCTTCCCCGATGCCTTCCGGCGAGGAGAGATGATTGATTAGGTTTTTCGCAATCCTGATTGTTTCGGCGGCTGCGGCGCTGGCGCAAAACAGCCCGGCAGCCAAGGCTCCGGACCCCCTTGCGCCCTTGCGGCAGGTCGCGGAGCAGAAAACCGCGGAGTGGGAGGCGGTCGCCCGCGCATTGGAACCGAAGATCGGACGGATGCTGCCGTGCGATCCTCGCATCCGCGCCGCGATCGAGGAGGTGAGCCGCATCTCGGATTCCCGGCTGGCGGCCATGTCGCAATATCTGAAGGGTGCCGTCGACATGGCGAAGCGCGACACGGAGGTTGCCAGAGCCGCGGCTGCGAGCCAGGACGATGCTAACAAGGATCTGGAAACCGAATGGGCCGAAGCCGAGCAGGAACGAATCGCGGTGGAGACCCAGCTCGCTGAGCTGGGCGATAGCGTTCGCCGCCTGGCTGCGCTCGAAGCGGCGCAGAAAAAGCTGGCGGAAATCGAGGCGATGATCCGCGAGCGCACGCAAAGAGCCCAGCAGCTCGCCGACAACAAGAGCCCGATGACTGTTTCTCTCCGGAACCTGGCGGCGGCGTATCAGGCGCGTCAGGCCGCGCTCGAACAGGAACAGACGGCGCTGGCGGCCGAGACATCCCGCTGGAGCGAGTACTACGCCGCACGGCTCGCCCGGGCGGCGACGGAGTGTTCCATCATCAACCAGGCCGGCCGGGGGAAAAAATGAGGTCCGCCGGAATCGCCCTGGTCGCCGCCTTGTGCCTGTTCGCCCAGCCAAGCCGCGATGCGTATCGCACGACGTATAAGGCGTGGCGTGAGACGGACCCCAATCTGGAGCGCGAGGCCGCCGCTGCCGGCGCGCAACTGGAGCCGCGTGCGCACAAGGTGGCCGCCGCCGCCGCGCAGTACGAAGCCGCCCGCAACGCGTTCCTCGAACAATTGACCGGCGAGAGTAAGACCAGATTCGCGTGGCTCGAAGCCGCGGCGCCGGATCCGCCCGTTCCGCTGACCGAAGGCGCCCGCGCGCTCGTCATAGGCGAGTGGAGAACCGTACAGCGAAGCGTGGATACCTTCTCGAGCGATGTCGATCCGGGGATCCAGCGGCTTCGGGGGATGCTTCAGCGCGAAAGCCTTGCTCTGGCGGCCGTGAACACCGCGATAACCGAGCGGGAAAAGGCGGCCAGCGCGGTAACGGCGGCCGCTCAATCGCTCGAACGGACGCGAGCGCGCGCGCTTGAGGACTATCGCGACCTCGCTGCCGGATGGACGGAATCGGCGGCCGAAACCGATCGCGAATCCGCCGCATGGGTCGAGTATTACCAGCTGCTGGCGGACGGCGCGAAGAGCTCCGGGCCCCCCGCGTCGACCCCCACTCCGCCGGCGTCCGTTTCCTCCGCACTGCCGGCTTCCGCCGCTGGGGCGGGCACAGCCGCACCCTCGCCCCGATCGGCAGAGCCGGGCGTTCCACGCTCGCCCTCCCCGACCGCGGTCCCTTTGGTCCGGTATACGGGCGCCTGGACATTCCCGATCTCCAACGGGCTGTATCACGGCCCGCAGCCCGAATTCGCCGACCTGGTGGTGCATGAAGACAACGGCCACGCGAGTGGAACCCTGTTCGCGCGATTCAAACTCGCCCCGGGCGCGACCGGCGATCCGGTGCTGCGTTTCGACTTTTCGGGCGACTTCACCAGCCAGCGCACTCAGGTGTTCAACCTCGAAACCAGCGACGGCGCCAAAGGCACGATGGAGCTGATTCCCGGCCCCGCCTTCAACCTGCTCGAGGTCAATTTTCAGATCGCCGCGAGACCCGATAAGGTGCGCCAGGGCAACATGGTGCTGGTGAAGAAGTGACTGTATAATCGATTTTATGCGGTATTGCCTGCTCTGCTTTGGTTTCGTCTCTTTTTCGACGGCGTTCGCCGCGAATGTGGCAGTGGTCGAGGAAATCGTCTGCAAGGTGAACGGCGACATTATTACCCGCACCGAGCTCGAAAAGGATCGCCTGGACGCTGAGGCCGAGTTCCGGCAGCAGGGCCTCGCCGGCCAAGCCCTGCGCGACGCCGTGAACGCCTCAACCCGGGAACTTCTTCGAAAACGGATCGACCAGCTTTTGCTGGTTCAGAAGGGGAAGGAACTCGATCTGAAGGTGGATGCCGACGTGACCAAGCGGTTGGCGAACATGCAGCGCCAGAGCGGCATTTCCGATCCGGAAAAATTTCAGGAGTACGTCCGCGATCACTCCGGCATGCCCTTTGAGGATTACAAAAACGAGATCAAGGACCAGTTGCTGATCGAGCGCACCATCCGCCAGGAGGTCACCAGCAGCATCAAGTTCAAGCGCGAAGACTTGGAACAGTATTATAACGACCACAAGGATGAGTTCCAGCGCAAGGAACGCATCTTCCTGAGCGACATTTACGTCTCCACCGAAGGCAAGGACGCCGCGGGCCAGCTTGCGGCCGAGAAAAAAGCGAAGGATCTTTCGGCGCGCGGCAAAAAGGGCGAGAAATTCTCGGAAATGGCGCAAACCAATTCCGACGCGCAGGACGCGGCCAACGGCGGCGAACTTCCTCCTTATGAGAAGGGCCAGTTGCGCGCCGACATCGAAAACGCGGTCTGGGACAAGCAGCGCGGCTTCGTTACCGATCCGATCAAGCTGCCCAGCCCTCCCGGATACTACGTCTTCAAGGTTGAGGATCATCAACAAGCCGGTCTCGCCGCGTTTGAAGAGGTGCAGAACGAGGTCGAGAACCGCTTATTCCAGCCCAAGATGGACCCGGCCGTGCGCGCCTATCTCACCAAGCTTCGCACCGAAGCGTTCCTGAACATCAAGCCCGGCTACGTGGATTCGGGGGCCGCGCCCGGCAAAAATACCGCCTGGGAAGATCCGGCCGAGCTCAAGCCGGAAACGGTGACCAAGGAAGAGGTCGCGGCGAAGCCTCGAAAGAGGAAGCTGCTGTGGGTGGTTCCCATCCCCGGCACGAACACGCAAGCCCCGGGAACTTCTTCTTCGAAAAACTGAAGAATGAAGTCCCCCTATATTCGCGATCTCGAACCGAACCAGATCATCAACGGCGTTTTTCTCGTTCACCACAAGGATATCCGCCAGAAGAAATCGGGTGAGCCGTACCTTTCCATCACCCTCGCCGATCGCACCGGCGAGCTGGACGCGAAGATGTGGGACAACGCCGGCGAATTCCTGGGCGTGTTCGACCGCGACGATTTCGTCCGGGTGAAAGGCCTGCTCCAGGTCTTTCAGAACCGGCCGCAGCTCACTCTGCACAAGATTCAGCCCGTCGTCGATTCCGAAGTGGACTTCGCGGACTATTTCCCCGCCTCCGCC
>DATHCE010000315.1:0-13371 GCA_035319685.1 Bryobacteraceae bacterium
CATGTACAGATAATTCGGAAATTCGCCGGCGAGTGTGACCACGTTGTCGCCGCCGGCCCACGGCAACCCTCCTGCGACGATGGCCAGCGCCGTCGCTGCGTTCCCCACGAAGGCGATATCGTCCGCCGTTGCGCCGATCAAACGGCCGATGGACGCCCGGAGCCGGTCGGCGTCGTCAAACCAATCGAGAAAATCCGTGCAGGCCAATTCATCGCGATGCGCCCAATGCCGCGCCACCGCCTCGACGGCGCGCCGCGGAAGCTGTCCGAAAGTCGCGGAATTCAGATACGTCCATTGCGAAATAGCGGGAAATTCCGCGCGAATTGCGTCCCAATCGATGGTCATTTGCCAACCTTTTCCCCTAGAAATGCCGTGACTTGATCGAGCGCCACGTCGTGTGACTCGCCTGTTCGACGGTTCACCGCTTCGACCAGACCCTGCGCGAGCTTCTTGCCGACGGTGATTCGAAACGGAACGCCAATCAGGTCGGCATCCTTGAATTTTACTCCGGGGCGTTCCTCGCGATCGTCGAGCAGCGGGTCGAATCCGGCCAACCCGAGTTGGGAGTGCAACGCGCGAGCCGCCTGTTCCTGGCCCTGGTCTTTGAGATTGACCGGAGTGATGATCACCCCAAAAGGAGCAAGCGCGGGCGCAAGTGCGAGCCCGTCCTCATCCGATTGCTGCTCCGCAGCGGCCATCAGAATTCGGTCCAGCAAGAGCCGGTAACGGGTCACCAATGGCGTGACTTCCCTTCCGGTTTCGTCCGAAACGTGCAGATCGCCCGGCCCATCGTCCATGGAGGCTAACGTAAATGCCGGTTCCAGCCGTAGCGGCGAACCGTCGTAAATGGACCTGTCACCCTCCATCACCATTCGAAGATCCAGGTATTCCGCCTGAAAATCCTCACCGGGCGTGACATGGCGCAAATGATAATCGTTGCGATTCGCACCGCAGATCATGTTTCGCCGTCCGCGCAGGGCTTCATCGGCGACGATCCGCATCTTGGTCACGCCGAGGGGACCGAGCGATCCGGGATCGGCCCCGAACCACCGGCGAATCTCCTCCGGCGTGGCCGGCCGCGCGACGAACTTGTGTTCGTTTAGCGTATGGTCGCCGCGCAACAGCACCAGTACAGGCGCGTCGTCCGAGACCATCACCAGGCTCTTGATCTGCGAGGTTTCCGGAAGACCGGTGAACGCAGAAATGTCGGCTATGGATTTTTGGCCGGGTGTGTGAAATTCTTCGGGTGAAAGATCGCCTTCCGGGTCGGGGATTGCCGGCGGCTTCGCAATGCTGCGCGCGCGCTTCAGATTCGACTCGTACCCGGACCCGTAAGCGATCCGTTGGTCGCCGTCGCCCGAAAGAACGGCGAGCTCATCACGCAAATCAACATAATTCAATCCCAAACGGTCCAAAATACGGCGGAATATATTCCAATATTCGACCCTCTCCAATGCAAACGAACAGGATTGATACGAGGTGCCGTCGATCTGAAACCAGGTTTGGGGAAGTTGCTTGTAACTGCGAAGGTCGTGGCGGGCAATCGAGACGGCCGCTTCCAAGAAGGGACTCGCGAGCGAAACCTCCTGGGCGCCGATGAAGCCCATCTCCTCGCGCAGGATCGCGGCGATTTTGTCGAGCGATCGCCGCCCCAAATAAAGATAACCCGAGTTGCGAGCATAGCCGGCGCGGATCAGGCGGCGCTCGCCCGCGCTCGCTCCCGGCGGGTCTTCACGCAAGGTCGGAATGAAAAGCTTGGTCCAGAGCATTTAATGCACGTCTAATGCACGTCTTTCAGGATCACCTGCCACGGCGCATAGCCGCGGCTTGCAGAATATGCATCGTCCTCGAAACAAATCGCGACGTCGATACGCGCGCCGGGAGACAATTCGGCGGCGCGGCCGGCAAAATTCCAGGCCTTGGCGCGAATCGTGCGATTTTGAAATTTCAGCCGGACAAAGACGTGCTTCTCCTTAATAATTTCGGGAGCGGAGGCGACTTCAGCGCCGCGCAGCGCGAAAATCGGCGACGGATTGCCGAATCCGAATGGCGCCAGAGCCAACACCTCGGCCACCGATTCATCGTGGATCTCGTCGAACCCGATCTCGGCGTCGATCTCGATCGTGGCTTCGAAATCGGCCGGCGTCAGCAAAGCCGCTGCGTGCGCGCGCAATCGTTCGCGAAATTCGGGGACGCGACCGGATTCGAGCGTGACTCCGGCGGCCTGGCGATGGCCTCCGAATTTCGTGAACAGCTCCGGCATCGATTCCAGGGCGTCGAGCAAATGAAACGCGCGAATGCTGCGGCCCGAGCCTTGCGCGGCGCCGTTCTCCATCCCCAGCACGAAGGCCGGCCGGTGATATTTTTCAACCAGGCGGCTGGCGACGATTCCCACCACGCCGCGGTGCCATCCTTCCCCGGCAAAAACCAACGCGGCATCGCGATCCGTGACGGGCTGCTCCAGGCACTGCTCGAAAATCGCGCGCGCGATTTCGGCTTCGGTCTGCTGCCGGTCCTTGTTCCAATCGTGGAGCTGTTCGGCGAGCGCGCGGGCGCGCGCCGCATCTTCGGTCAGGAACATTTCGATGACCTCACCGGCGCTCGCCATCCGGCCCGCGGCGTTGATGCGGGGCGCGACGCGAAATGCCACCTGTCCGGCGCTCGGCGCTTCTCCGGGCGCAAGGCCCGAAACCTCCAGCAGCGCTCGCAGGCCCGGATTATTCACGTTGCGCAATCCGGCGAGGCCGCGCTTCACGATCACGCGATTTTCGCCCGTGAGCGGCACCACGTCGGCGACCGTCGCGATCGCCACAATCTTCAGGAAGGATTCGAGCAGTCGCGCCCGCCGTGCGGGTTCGATCCCGAAGCTGAACAGAAGGGCCTGAATCAGCTTCAGGGCCACGCCGGCCCCGCACAGATTCTTGTCGGGATATCGGCAATCCGGCCGGTTCGGATTGAGCACGGCGGCCGCGGGCGGCAATTCGGCTTCGGGAAGATGATGATCGGTGACGATGACGTCGATCGCGAAGGATCGAGCGTGGCGCACCACATCGGTGGCGCGAATGCCGGTGTCGACGCTGACGATCAGCTTCACGCCGGCGTTGGCGGCCGCTTCGACCACTTCGCTCTTCATGCCATAACCGTCGCGAAGACGGTGCGGGACATGAAAGGTTGCCTCTCCGCCGAGCAGATCGATGCATTTTTTCAAAATGACGACGGCGCTGGTGCCGTCCACGTCGTAGTCGCCGTAGAGCAGCACGCGCTCGTTATTTTCGATGGCACGACGGAGCCGCGCCACCGCTTCCTGCATTCCCGCGAGCAGGAAAGGATCGTGCAAATCATCGAGCGCGGGTTTCAGAAACTGGCGAGCCTCGGCCGGATCGCGCAGGCCGCGCGCCCACAGCACGCGCGCCGCGAGTGCACCGGTCCCGAGCGTGGAAGCGAGAGCAGCCACGCCGGCCGCATCGGAACTGGAGATGATCCATTTCAATTTTTCGAAAAATACGGGCCGCCGAGCGGCTCCTCGTCCTCCTCTTCGTCCACATCCTCGATTTGATTCAGAATGTCGCTGAACTCTTCGTACCAATCCGTGCGCAGATCGAAGATGTAGGCGCGCGAGCCGAGATCGAACGACAGCTCGATTTCGCAGATGAGGCCGGCGTAGGCGCGCAGCTCGCGCAGCCGCTGATCGATGATACGGCGATCATCGCGGGCCAGATCGGATTCCTCCAGCATCTCGGCCGCGTCGTCGATTGTCTCCTCACGAAACTCCTGCGCGAACAGCGCCACCAGCCGCACCCCGGCGGATTCCGCAGTCGCCAGAAAAGAGCGGAAATCGGGAAAGCCGGCGGTATCCCAATGTGCGGCCGAAGAGCGAGGGTCCAGGTGATGCGCGCTGTGAAAAATGGCGACATCGTGGGATCGAAGATATTCCTCGATCTCGGATCGTAAACTTGCAAGATTGGATTTCATCGCTTGTTGTGATTGGCGTTTGCTGTGATTGGCGCTTAGTGTGATTGGCACTTGGTGTGACCGGTCGCGGCCAGTCCGGACGCCCATGCCTCAGCAGGCTTACTTTGCCCTCCAACGAATCTATAACGTAGCATATCGGGTCGCGGTAGCCGCGGCGAGACCGGTACAATCGATGTGTGCGCTTATTCGCCGCGCTGGTTGCGATGTCCACGATTGTTTCCGCCGCCGATCTCGCGATCGATCACGTTACCGTAGCCGGCAGGGATCTCAAGGCGATGCAGGCACGGCTCGCCGCCATCGGCATCCGCAGCGAATACGGCGGGCGCCATCAGAACCACGCGACCGAAATGGCGATCACCAGCTTTCCCGATGGATCGTATCTCGAATTGATCGCCCTGCAGCCCGACGCCGATCCGAAGGCGGTCGCGGCGCATTACTGGTCGGAGCAGATGGAGGATAATGCCGGGCCGTGCGCGTGGGCGATTCGTCCCAAAGATATGCCGGCGGAGATTGCCCGTCTGCGAGCCGCCGGGGTGCAGGTTGGCGCGGCGTCGCGCAGCGGGCGCAATCGTCCGGATGGAAAACGTCTCGACTGGGAAACAGCCAACCTGGGTCCCGAGCCGAATGGAACATTTTTTCCATTTATGATTCGCGATTTTTCTCCGCGCGATTTGCGGGCGTACCTCGATGGATCGCCGGCCACGGCCGATTTTCGCGGCGTGCGAAGGGTGGTGATCGCGGTGCGCGATCTCAAAGTTTCCGTCGATCGTTATCGCCAGGCGTTCGATCTTCCGGCTCCGGCAGGGCAGGTGGACGAACGCTTCGGCGCGCGGCTGGCCGGGTTGCGCGGCACGCCCGTGGTACTGGCCGAGCCGCTGAATTCTCATTCGTGGCTCGCCGGGCGCATCGCGAAGTTCGGCGAAGGTCCGTGCGCGTTTGTGCTCCAAACCGCGCGCGCGGATCGATACGAGACCGCTTCGAGGACCCAGTGGTTCGGCGCGGAGATTTCCTGGTTCGACGACGGCCGGCTCGGATGGCGTCTCGGCATCGAATGATTTTGGGGTAGAATTTTACGACGCTTGAGCTTTCAAGCCACGAGGCCGGGAGGATGAGATGCGAACGCTGGTTTTAGGGTGTGTGTGGATCGGGGCTGCGGTGACCGTCGCGGCGCAAACCGGGACGAAGAACGGAGAATGGCCCACTTACGGAGGCGACCTCGCGAGCACCCGCTACGCGCCGCTCGATCAGATCAACGCGTCGAATTTCAGCAAGCTCGAAATCGCATGGCGATTGAAGGCCGATTTTCTCGGGCCGCGGCCGGAGTTTAAGTACGAATCGACGCCGCTGATGGTCCGCGGCGTCCTGTACACGACCGCGGGCTCGCGGCGCGCCGTCATCGCGCTCGACGCGGCCACCGGCGAGATGCTGTGGATGCACAGCGAGAACGAAGGCAAGCGCGGCGAGAACGCTCCGCGCCAGCTTTCCGGCCACGGAGTCGCTTACTGGACCGACGGGACCGAGGAGCGCATCCTGTACGTCACGCCCGGGTACCGATTGATCGCGTTGAACGCCAAAACCGGCATTCCGGTCGCGGGCTTCGGCCAGAACGGCGTGGTGGATCTGAAGCAGGACGACGATCAGGAACTGGATCTGGAGACCGCCGAGATTGGTTTGCACTCGACGCCGGTGGTCGCGAAAAATGTAGTGATCGTCGGCGCGGCGCATAAAGAAGGCGGGCGCCCGCCGAGCTATAAACACGTAAAAGGCTACGTGCGCGGATTCGACGCCCGCACCGGAAAGCGTTTGTGGATCTTCCACACGATTCCCAAGCCCGGCGAGTTCGGCATCGACACCTGGGAAAACGATTCGTGGTCTTACACCGGCAACACCGGCGTGTGGGGGCAGATTTCCGTGGATGAGCAGACCAACACGGTGTATCTTCCCGTGGAGTTGCCGACCGGCGATTACTACGGCGGGCATCGCCCGGGAAACGGATTGTTCGGAGAGACGCTGGTCGCGGTGGATCTGGAGACGGGGCAGCGCAAGTGGCATTACCAGTTGGTGCATCACGGGCTTTGGGATATGGATATTCCGTGCGCGCCGATTCTGTGCGACATTACCGTCGACGGCAAGCTGGTCAAGGCGGTCGCGCAGCCGACCAAACAGTCGTTTTTATATGTGTTCGATCGCGTCACGGGAAAGCCGGTCTGGCCGATGGTCGAGAAGCAGGTGCCGCAATCGGACACGCCGGGAGAAAAGACCAGCGCGACGCAGCCGTTTCCCACCAGGCCGCCGGCTTTCGACCGTCAGGGCACCAGCATCGACGATCTGATCGATTTCACGCCGGAGTTGCGGGCCAAGGCGGAAGAGGCGGTGTCGCATTACAAGCTCGGCCCGCTGTTCACGCCGCCGGTGGTGAGCAACGCGGACGGTCCGCTGGCCCTGCTTGCCTCGCCGGGCCCGCTCGGCGGAGCGAACTGGCCGGGTGGATCGTACGATCCGGATACGCACACGGTATACGTGTTCTCGCAAAGCGGTCTGGGCGTTTATGGGTTGGTGAAGCCGGATCCGAAAGTATCGGACATGAATTACGTTCAGGGGATCGCGCCCCCGCCGGGCGGCGGGCGCGGCGGCCGCGGCGGGTTGACGGTTGACGGGCTGCCGCTGATGAAGCCCCCGTATGGACGGATCACGGCGATCGATCTCGATGCGGGCGACATCAAGTGGCAGATCGCGCACGGCGAAACGCCGGATAACGTCCGCAACAGTCCGGCGCTCAAAGGGCTGAACATTCCACGCACCGGACAGCCCGGAATCATCGGCGTTCTGACCACCAAGACGCTGGTGATCGCCGGGGAGCCGGTCCTGACCACCACCGCGAACGGCCAGCGTGGCGCCATGTTGCGCGCCTACGATAAATCCACCGGCAAAGACGTCGGCTCCGTTTATATGCCGGCGCCGCAGAGCGGGTCTCCGATGACGTACATGCTCAACGGGAAGCAATACATCGTCGTGGCGATCAGCGGCGGCTCGTATTCGGGCGAGCTGATCGCGTTCAAACTGCCGGGTTAAGCAATGACGCGATTTTTGGCCGCGACGGTCGCGCTCGCTTCCCTGGCACCGGTCCAGGCACGGGCGGCCCTGTTTCCGCCGCTGCGGATTATCGGCAACGTATATTACGTCGGCGACGACGATCTGGCCAGTTTTCTGATCACGACTCCGAAGGGCGACATTCTGATCAACAACGGATTCGAATATTCCGCCGAGGAGATTCGCGCGCGGATGAAGATGCTGGGGTTCAAGATCACGGACATCAAAATTCTTCTGGTCACGCACGCGCACAGCGATCATGCCGCGGCGACGGCCACGTTGAAGCGAATCACGGGCGCGAAGCTGATGGCCATCGAGCAGGAAACGGAGCTGCTCGAAACCGGCGGCCGGACCGATTACCTGTTCGGAAGCTCGGGGTGGTTTCCGCCGGCGAAGGTGGACCGGCAGTTCAAGGACGGCGATCGGATCGAGCTGGGCGGGTCGTCGCTCACGGCGCATCTGACGCCCGGCCACACCAAGGGCAGCGTCAGCTACTCGATGGACGTCGCCGAAGGCGGCCGGACTTATCACGTCCTGATCGCGAACTTAGGCAGCATCAATCCGGGAACCGAGTTCCTCCACAACGATCGTTATCCGAAGATCCGCGAAGATTACGCGGCGACGTTCCGGATTCAAAAGGAGCTGGCGTGCGACGTGTTCCTCACCTCGCACGCATCGCAATTCGGATTGCTCGCCAAGTGGAAGCCCGGCATGCCGTACGATCCGGAGCGTTTTGTCGATCCCGAGGGCTATCATCGCGCGGTGGAGCGCCTGGAGCAGCGCTTTCTCGAAACGGTTCAGGCGCAGCGCGACGAAGACCAGGCGGCGCGCGATTACGTGAATTTCAAGAAGATCCCCCAGGATCGCTGAGGGATCTTCGTGGCAGTCCGCTCAAGTTCGCTGTCTCGAAGAGCGCCGCAGTCCGCTCAAGTTCGCTCTGTCGAAGAGCGCCGACCGATCATTTCGCGATCGCGGGATTCACGTATCCGTGTTCCAGCACCTTGTCGGGATCCGGCCGCACGCTGAGGTAGTCGACGTGATCGGTGATATTGGTCCAGCCATGGGGCACGCCCGCCGGGATCACCGAGATGTCACCCGGGTTCATGACGCGGCTGACGATATTTCCCGCGGCGCGGCCGCTGCAAGACGGGCCGTTCAGGATTTTCGTCACTTCGCTGTCGGGTGGGGACCGTGTGCCCTGGACAATCTCGCCGCCGGTGACGAGCGTGCCGCTTCCCGAAATGACAATATAAGTTTCCGTCGTTTGATCATGCGCGATCATTCCGGGGGGACTCATCTGCGCGCCCGCGGGCGCTTCTTTCAATCCGCATGGCTCGGCGTTGGCCGCCGCTGCCGCGCCCCGGCCGCGACCCCCGCCGCCGCGCCCCGCGCCGCCGCGCCCGCCCCCGGCCGGGTTGGCCGTCGGGCCGCGATGAATCACGGCGACCGACATCGCATAGGTACCCATGTCGATTACTCGAATGGTCTGATCAACCGCCGGTGGCGTCCTCGCGGCGCCCGCCTTCAGGACCGCGTCGATATCGGATTTCATGATATCGATGGCGTCCTTCGGCCCGCTTTGCGCGGACGCGATTCCCTGTGCAAGTGCAAACACTGCTGCAAAACTCAGGACTGCTTTGTGCATGGTCCTCTCCTTTAATCTCGTACGGCTTGGTCCGACCAACGTATTATAGTCCTGTTTCGGAGGATAGTAAGATGACATGGTGATGCGGAACCGGGGACTGTGGGCCGCGATTCTGTTCGCGGGTGCGATGGCAAGCGCCGACAATATTGCCTTGCGCGGAAAAGTGCTGATGGAGGACGGCTCGGTTCCCACGCGCACGGTCGCGATCGAGCGGGACTGCGGCAACTCGCCGCAACACGTCGCCTCGACCAACGCCAAGGGCGAATATGTCTGGCACGCCGACGTGAACACGGCCAGCGACACCACCATCACGACCACCAACACCATCGCCACGAGCGCGCAATTGGCGAACAATCTGATCAACAATTCCGCGTGCGTGCTGCGCGCTACGCTTCCCGGTTACGAATCGAATGTGATCCAGATTGACGACCTGAATTCGTTCACCAATCCGGTCTTGCCGACGTTCGTGCTGGTGCGCCGCGGCTCGCAGGCGAACTTCAACATGCTGGCCGGTTCGGGCGTTCCGCACAGCGCATCCCGCGCGTGGAATCGAGCGGTGCGGGCGATCCACGCGAAGAATTTTCCCGAGGCCGAACGCCAGCTTCGCGCGGCCGTTCAATCCGCGCCACGATTCGCGCAAGGCTGGAACGCGCTCGCCACGGTATTCCTGTTCGAGCAAAAAAACGCGGATGCGCGCGAGGCGTATCAGCATGCCGTGGCCGCCAATCCGAAAATGCCGGAACCCTACCTGTTGCTCGCGCGCCTGGATATGTCCGCGCAAGACTGGCCGGCGATGCTCCACACGTCGGAGGGACTGCTTAAAGCCGACGCCAAGCACGAATATCCGGAGGCGTATCTGTATCAAGCCATCGCCCGGTATCAATTGGGCGATGGTCAGGGAGCGGAAGCGAGCGCCGCCGAAGCGATCCGGATCGACAAGCGCCACGTGGCGCCGGCGGCGGAATACGTTTACGGCTTGATCCTCGAAGCGCGCCGCGAGTACGCCCCGGCAGGCGAGCACATGCAGAAATATCTCGCGCTGGCGCCGAAGGCGCCGGATGCCGGGGCCGTGCGATCGAGAATCGAGAGCCTGGGAAAGCCGGAAGCAGCGCCGGTCGCCGCCGAACTTCAATCGGTGGCTGCCAATCTTCAATTGGCCCGCGCCGGCGACGCTTGGGTTCCGGGCGGAATGAAGGCGCTGGCCGCGGCCGCACGCATGCAGGACGTGCCCTCGCCGCAGGATTTCTTCGCCGAATATTGCCGCGCGATCATCCGTGAGGTTTCGCCCGCGACCACGCAGGGCATTCCTCAATATCTCGAAACGCTGCGCACTTACATTTCGACCGTGTCGGCGCTGTCGCTCGAGGGACGCCGCGACAACGATCGAATTACCGTCGCGCTCTCGTTCACCGGCGATCTCGCGCGCGCCGAGCGGGTGCTCGGACTGCTCGGCTGGAAACTCTCGTCCAAGGGCGATTCGATTGAACCCGGCGATCAGCCCAGCGACAGCATCGCGCAGAGGATGCCCGCACTGTTGGGGATCGACGAACTCAAGATGGAGCAGACGCTTGGCGCGGGCCGGGTTTTTCAATTCGAGATTATCTCCGAAAATGCTCCCCTGATCGGCGGCGGCGCCTGGACGGCGCTGCTCAAAGATAAATCTCTGGGCATCGCGACGGCGTTCGCCACGGACGTGCGTCTGGCGCGAGCCTACGCGGGACTGGGCTCGATGGAGATTGGCGCTGCTTCGGCGTTGACCGCGGCTTTCGGGCTGCGGACCCTGGTGACTCAATATGCCGACCTGCTCGCGCGCGATTCCGGAGCGTTCGTGGTGTCGGGTGGCGCCGTCGAGACTCCGGGCGATCCGGCGGTGTGGGGAAAACTCACGGGCGCAAATCCCAGCGATCCGCCGAGGTTTTTTCGCGCGCTGATCGAGAAGGATGAGCGAAGCCTGGTCCGCTTTTATTCGGTGCTGTGGGGATCGGATTCCGCGCATCGCCGATTCTTCCTGCAGAATGCCGATAAATTTTACGCCTGGGACCGGCGCGAGGTGCGAAGCTGGCGCACCGATTTTTTCGAAAAGCTCCCGCTCGATGAACACGGCCAGGTCAAATTTCCCGGCGGGCGCGGCGCATGGACGGATTCGAGCGATATCGACAGTCTGCTGAGACTCCCGTCGCTTGAAGCGCTGGTGCCGATTGCGCAGATCGAGCAAAAACGCGGAGCGGGGCTCGATGAACCGTCCGCGAAGCTGCTGATGCGTCATTTCCACGACTGGCAGGCGCTGTTTCCGTATTTCGAAAAATTGCCGGCGCTCGGCCGCGACGAATTCGCGGCGCTCGAATCGTTCGCGAACTCGGTGGAAAAATTTGGGGAACCGGCGAGAAACATCGCGCTCGGCGAATGGGATTCGCTGGTGGATCTGATGGCGCGCGGAGCCGCGGCGGGCACGCTCAACCCGGAGCAAAGCGCGCGGGCGTTTCGGGATGCGTGCGTGAACCTCGCGGTTCCCGAGCCTTCGGCCAGAGCTTTGGACCTGCTGCGCGCGATGGCGGGCGGCGCGGATGTCGACGACGCGCTTCCAGCCCGTCTGTTGCGGTTAACCGGAGCGCGCCGCGCGGGCTTCGATCGTGTGCTGGAGTTGCAGAAAGTGCCGCGGATCGCCGCCGCGAAGACTCCGCGCGAAATGCTCGAAGCGCTGACCGGAAACGTGTATGCCGCTTCGCTCGACCCGGACGGCCTGCTGGTGAATGAGGACCCTTCGTTGCTCTCCAGGCACCGCTTCGCGGTCGATGACGATCCGACGCCGTTCCCGGCCGCGGCGCTGAATCGACCGGTGGATGGGCAGGGGTCGTACCTGAGCGGGACCTTCGCGAGCTTCGACCGGATCACGAGCAAGCTCGCTCCCGGAGGAAAAAATCCGGTTCAAGCCACCCCGGTTTCCGCGCTCACCAGCGCCGGTTCGATTCCGGTGGAAAATGCGCCGCCTTCGGCCGCAGAAGTGACGTTTCGCGCTTCGGGCCGGCTGGTGGAAGTGTTCACGACCGTGACCGATTCCTCGGGCCATTACGTCGACGATCTGGCGCGCGATCAGTTCACCATCTCCGACAATGGCACCGAGCCCAAGGTGGTCGCGTTTGAGCCGCGATCGTCGGAGGTATCGGTGGCGCTGCTGCTCGACACCACCGGCAGTATGTATCCCGCGCTGCCGGCGCTCAAGAACGCGGCGCTCAAACTCATCGGCGAATTGCGCTCTTCCGATTCGATTGCGGTTTACAGCTTCAACAATTCGGTCCACGAGCTGCAGCCGTTCACTACCGATAAGGACGCGGCCAAGCGAGCCGTTCTCACGACCGAGGCGCTCGGAGAAACCGCGCTGTACGACGCGTTGACGCGCGTGGGCCGCGATCTGGCGAGCCGCGGCGGGAAGAAGGTGATCGTGGTGTTTACCGACGGCGACGACAATTCGAGCACGCTGACCGCGGACACCGCGATCGAGCGCGCCAAAGCCGCCGGCATTCCGGTCTATACCATCGCGCAGGGCGAAGCGCTCGAACATCCGGTATTTTTGAAGCAGCTCGCCGGGATTTCGAAAGCGACCGGAGGCGTCGCCTTCGCCATTCATGAGCCGCGCGAGATCCGCGGCGTGTTCGAGAAAGTTTCCGCGGATCTGACTCACGGCTATCTGCTGGTGTTTCAGCCGGCGCCCGCCGCCGATCGCGCCTGGCGCACGATCGAGGTCGGATTGAAGCGCGCCCGGAGCTACAAGATCCGCGCGCGCGACGGGTATTATCCGGAGTAGATCGGACGAGCGCGTGAAACGGCCGGCTAGACCATTTTGGGAGTTCGCGTAGACTAGTTTTAAGCGGCCTGTAACGGCAGTCTCAACAGCCGACGATCCTGCAATAGTCTACGTTATTCATGAAACTGGTCTAGGACCATTTTGGGAGTTCGCGTAGACCAGTTTCAAGCGGCCTGTAACGGCAGTCTCAACAGTCGACGATCCTGCAATAGTCTACGTTATCCATGAAACTGGTCTACTCATAGCGGAGGGCGTCGGTCGGATTCAGGCGAGCGGCGCGATTGGCGGGAAGGATTCCGAACACCAGACCCACCAGCAGCGACACGGTAAACGCGACGATAATCGAAATCGGCGAAATCGGCACCTGCACTTCGCCATTGAAAAACTGCACGCTGAGCGGGATCGCGACCCCGATCAGAATGCCCACAATCCCGCCGCCAAGGCTGATCAGCACCGCCTCGGCCAGAAATTGTTCGAGCACGTCGCGCCGGGCCGCGCCCACTGCCATCCGCAGCCCGATCTCGCGCGTCCGCTCGGTGACCGTGACCAGCATGATGTTCATGATGCCGATTCCCGAAATCACCAGCGCGATGGCCGACACGACGATCAACACGACGTTGAGTACGCTCGCGATGTCCCTGGCCGCCGCCAGAATCGAGGTCAGATTCTCGACCGAGTAACGCGCGCCCGGCCGATGGCGGCTCTCGATCACGGCCTTCACCTCGGCCGTCACCGGCTCCACATCGCTCATCGAACGCGCCTGCACATAGAGCGGATCAATGCGCTCGATCTGCGCGAAGTATTTGAGCACGGTGATCGGGATCATCACGTTATTGCCGGTCAATTCCGATACGCCGAAGGT
>DATHCE010000316.1:0-7734 GCA_035319685.1 Bryobacteraceae bacterium
GCCAAAACGGCGGTGGTGGTATCGGGTACGCAAGGCGAACCGATGTCGGCGATGTCGCGCGTGGCCGTCGACAATCACAAATCGCTGTCGATCGAGCCGGGCGATACGGTCGCGCTCAGCGCGCGCATCATTCCGGGAAATGAAAAAGCGATTTACCGGATGATCAACCACATGGCGCGCCGCGGCGCCGACGTGGTGTACGGCTCGATGAACCCGCCGATTCACGTTTCCGGCCACGGTAGCGCGGAGGAGCTGCGGCTGGTGCTGAACCTGGTCCGTCCTAAATATTTTCTGCCGATTCACGGCGAATACCGGCAGCTCGCCAAACACGCTCAGCTCGCGCACCATCTGAGCCATTGGGGACTCGAAGGGACGTTCATTCTCGAATCGGGCGAAACGCTGGAGATCGATGAGCAGGGCGCGCGGCGGGGCGAAACGGTGACGGTGGGACGGGTATGCATCGATTCGGGCACGCTCGATGAAGTGGTCGAGGATATGGTGATTCGTGACCGGCGCCACTTATCCGAAGACGGTTTCGTGCTGCCGATCATCGCCATTAACAAGCACAGCGGAAAGCCGGAAGGCTTGCCGGAGATCGTGAGCCGCGGGTTCATGTCTCTGGAGGATTCCTCGGCGCTGCTGCAACAGGCGCGGCAGGTGGTGCTGAAGACGCTCGAATCGTCGACCGCGGAAGAGCGCGGCGACTGGAGCATCATGCAGGAAAAAATCCGCGCGGATCTGAAGCGGTTTCTGACCAAGCAGACCTCGCGCCGTCCGCTGATCATGCCGGTTATTTTGGAGGTGTAGCGCCCTCTAGACCATTTTTGGAGTTCGCGTAGACCAGTTTCAGGCGGCCTGTAACGGCAGTCTCAACAGCCGACGATCCTGCAATAGTCTCCGTTATCCATGAAATTGGTCTAAGCGGCGGGCGGCATGTTCAGCCGCTTTTCGACTTCGAGCAGCCGCGACTCGATGGTTCCGATCCGCCGGCGCAACGCCGCCTGATTGTCCTCGACCTCGCCCACTCGCTGCTGATTCGTTTCGGCGAAGCTGTAGAACGCCTTCAAAAGACGGGTTTCTGCGTCTGTGATGCGCTCCACGAGATCGTTGTAGCCATGATTCATCTCCGAGCGGAGTTGTTCTATGTCCGTCTTGAGTTCGACCTTCAACTCTGCGAGTTCGACCTTCACCTCCGCGAGGTCGGCCTTCACCTCTGCGAGATCGGCCTTTGTGGCGGGTTCCATTGCTTAACATTGTACACAGATGGAGCCAATCGATCGAGTTCGCCGCATCTGCCTCGCGCTTCCCGGAGCGACCGAAAAACTCTCGCACGGCGAACCCACATTTTTCGTTCGCAAGAAAATGTTCGCCATGTTCGCCAACAATCATCACAACGACGGTCACGTAGCCGTCTGGATTCCCGTTCCCTCGGGCGATCAGAAGAAGCTGATCGAATCGGAGCCGAAGAAATTTTTCCGGCCGCCGTACGTCGGCGTGAAGGGATGGGTCGGAGTCGAGATTGCTCAGGTCGACGACGACGAGCTGGGATTCTTTCTCACCGAAGCGCGGCGGTTGGTCGCGAAGGGAAAGTAATTATTGGGGAGGCAGGCGCCTCAAGTAGGCTTCAAAGAGCCTCATCGTCTCGGAATGAGACTGCCGGAGTTGCGCCATGGAACGTCGAAACTCGTCCAGTTCTTGCTGATGCTTCTCGGCGACCTTGATCAGATTTCCAATCTGATCATCGTGCGCGGCGGCGCTCGGGGCCAGCGCCTCCACGATTCCGGTCAAACGATCCAGTCGTTCCTGAGCTTCCACCGATGTTTATGATACCAGCGCATGCGCGACGCGCGTCGCCAACTGATCGAAGCTGAGAATTTCGTACAGCGTCGGATCGGACATGATCCGGTTCACCAGCGCATAATGCATCGCGTGTCCCGCGCGCTCCGCGATCACGTGGCCGAGCACCGGTTTGCCGATCAGCGCCAGATCGCCGATCAGGTCCAGCGCCTTGTGCCGGCAGCATTCGTTCACGAAACGCATACCGCCGGGATTCAGAATCGACCGGCGATCGAAGCACACCGCATTTTCAAGCGACGCGCCGCGAATCAGGCCCATGTTGCGCATCTGGTCGAGCTCGTATTCGAACCCGAAGGTGCGCGCCGGCGCCAGTTCGTCGCCGTAGCGCTCCGGCGTCACTTCCATTTCCAGCGTCTGGTGCCCGACCAACGGATGATCGTAAAACACGTCGCAGGTGAGCAGAAAACGGTCCGAGGGAAGAATGCTGATGCGCTTTCCCCCGCCTTCCACGGAAACCGGGCGGCGGATTCTCAAGAATTTGCGCCTGCGCCGGGAATACTTGACGCCGGCCGCGCCAAGCAGCTCGATGAAGGGCAGGCCGCTGCCGTCGAGGATCGGAACCTCCAGATTGTCGATCTCGACGAACGCGTTATCGATGCTCATCCCGTAAAAAACGCTCAGCAGATGCTCGGTGGTGGAGATGAGCACGCCTTGCCGCATCAGGCTGGTCGCGTAACTGACTTTTTGCACATAACGCCAGCTTGCGGGGATGGCGAAGCGGTCTAAATCGGTTCGAATGAAGACGATGCCGGTGGATGGGGGGGCCGGAAGAATCCTTATGGTGACGGGAACGCCGGAATGAAGGCCGATGCCGGATGCCTCCACCGGTCGCTGCACGGTTGTTTCGAATCTCAAATACTAGCCTCCAGCATTCTCCTCCGGAACTCAAGTCTTATTGTAATGACGTATCGATGGCGCGCTAGTTTACTGAAAAAAATAGACTTCTAACTTCATAGTGTTGCCTTATTGAGACACTAAGGCGTTTCCCTGTGGCGATTTTGCCATAGTTTGGGAACGAAACTGCCAATGGATTAATATGGTTCGAGTGTCCCGCCTCTTTCTGATCGATTCCTTCGGGTTCATTTTCCGCGCCTATCACGCTCGGGCGCGCACCGGCGTCCCACCGATGCGCACTGCTTCCGGGATTCAGACCGAGGCGGTTTACATTTTTCACAACATGGTGCGGCGCCTGATGACGGCGTTTTCACCCGAATATCTCGCGGCGATCTTCGAGAGTGAAGGGCCGACGTTTCGCGATGAAGCCTTCGAGGCGTACAAGGCGAATCGCACCGAAACTCCGCCCGATTTGTTCGAGCAGATTCCCTGGATCCGAAAAACGCTGGAGGCGATGCGCATCCCGGTCCTCGAATATCCGGGATTTGAAGCCGACGACGTGATCGGCACGCTGTCGCATCGGGCGGTGGAGCAGGGAATCGACGTCGTGATCGTATCGAGCGACAAAGACATGCTGCAACTGGTCAACGATCACGTGTCGATGTTGAATCCGATGAAGAACGACCTGTTCTACGACGCCCAGGCCACCGAAGAATTCATGGGCGTGAAGCCGTCGCAGGTGGCCGATCTGCTCGCGCTGAAGGGCGACACGATCGACAACATTCCGGGTGCGCCGGGAATTGGCGAAAAGGGCGCGAAGGATCTGATCGTCCGTTTCGGTTCCGTGGAAAATGCGATCGAGCATGCGGCCGAGGTCGAGCGTAAGACGTATCGGGAGAGCCTCGAACAACATCGCGACCAGATTCTGCTGAGCAAGAAACTGGCGACCATCCATTGCGACGTCCCGGTGCCGCTCGAACTGGAGACGCTCGAAGTGCGGGAGCCCGATGTTCCGGCGCTGCGCGAGCTGTACAAGACGCTCGAATTTTCGAGCCTGCTGCGCGAATTGGGGCCGGCCGCGAAGGCGGCGTCGGAGCGCGATTACCAGCCTCTCAAATCTGAGGCGGAGCTCGACGCGTGGTTCGCAACGCTCGCCAGGGATGCCCCGGTCGCGATGGCGGTCGGCGAGATGATGTCGGAAACGGTGTTTGCGTTTTCCGGCAAGCCCGGCGAAGCCCGGTCGATCGCGCTTGCGAAAATTCCGGCGAGGGCCACGGTTGCGCACGACATCAAATCGCTCACCCGGCGATTCGGCGAATCGAACCTGCATCACGACGTCATGCTGTACGGATTCTTGATCTCCGCGGACCCGTCGAAATGCGATCTGAGGTCGCTTGCGGAACGCTTTATCGAGCAGGAAATCGAGCCCGATCCCGCCAGTCACGCCGATGCGGTGCTCCGCTTGTTCCAGAAACTTCGGCCGGAGATTGAAGCGCAGAATTTATCGGATTTGTACGAGTCGATCGACCTGCCTTTGACCAAGGTTCTGGCGCGAATGGAGGAGTGCGGCGTTCGCGTCGATCCGGACCAGCTCAAGATCTTGAGCGGACGAATGGAAGAGGAGATCGCGCGGCTCTCGGCCCAGATCTGCGAACTTGCCGGGAAGACGTTCAATATCAATTCTCCGCAACAATTAGGCAAAGTATTGTTTGAGGATTTAAATCTCCCGGCGCCGTTCAAATCCGGCAAGGGGAAAGTGGTTTCGACCGCGGCGGATGTGCTCGAAGGGTTGGCCGAGCAGCACGCGATTGCGCGCAAGGTTCTGGATTATCGCCAGCTCGCGAAGTTGAAGGGAACTTATGTCGATGCGCTGCCGGCGCTGATCGATTCGAAGACCGGCCGGCTGCACACGACCTTCAACCAGACCGGCGCGGCCACGGGCCGGTTGTCGAGTTCGAATCCCAATCTGCAAAACATTCCGATCCGGACGGAATTGGGGCGCGAAATTCGTGCGGCGTTCGTGCCGAGGCCCGGCTGGAAACTGATCGTCGCGGATTATTCGCAGATCGAGCTGCGCTTGCTGGCGCACCTGTCCCACGATGCGGTGCTGGTGGATGCGTTTCGGAACGGCGAGGACATCCACACGCGAACGGCGGCCGAAGTTTTCGGCGTCGGGCCGCTGATGGTGACGCCCGAGCACCGGCGCAGTGCGAAGGCGGTGAATTTCGGAATCGTCTACGGGCAGACCCCGTTTGGCCTGGCGGCGTCGCTCGGCATCGACCGGAAAGAAGCGGAGCGCTACATCCGCGCGTACTTCGAGCGCTATTCGGGCGTGCGGCGATGGCTGGATCAGACCATCGCGGAGGTGCGGCGAAGCGGCGTGTCGATCAATCTGTTCGGCCGGCGCCGTCCGATTCCGGATATGCACAGCCGCAATCCGAATGCGCGGAATTTCGCGGAGCGGACGGCGGTGAACACTCCGCTGCAAGGCGCCGCGGCGGATCTGATCAAGCTGGCGATGATCCGCATCGATGAAAAGTTGCGCGGGCGAGAGACGAAAATGATGTTGCAGGTCCACGATGAATTGATTTTCGAAGCTCCGCCCGGCGAAATGGACGAAATTCGCGTGATGGTGAAATCCGAGATGGAATCGGTCAGGAAACTGGACGTTCCGCTGGTGGTCGACGTGGGCGCGGGGGACAACTGGCGCGATGCGAAGTAGGCACCCTGCTAGAATGAAACTCTACATTTCATGAACCGCCTGTTTTTGCCCGTTTTCGTGGCCTCAGTCCTGCTTTGTTCCTGCAATCGATCCGTTCCCGCCAACGTCGCGGCGACCGTGAATGGACGCGCCATCACCTACGCAGATCTCGAAAAGCAGTACCAGTCGCAATTCGGGACCCCGAACGAAAAAGAGAGCGACGATCAGATGCAGATTCAGAAACTGGAGGTGCTGCGCACGCTGATCGACGGCGAGGTGATGCTGCAACGGGCGGAAAAACAGGGGCTGATGGCGACCGATGCCGACGTGGAAGCCAAATACAACGAGCTGAAGGCGCCGTATACGCAGGAAGAATTTCAGAAGCAGCTTAATTCGCGAAAAATTACCGCGGAGGATCTGAAGGCGCAACTGCGGCGCGATCTGAGCGTGAACAAGCTGTTCAACAAAGAGATCACCTCGCAGATCAGCATTACCGACAAGGACATCAGCGATTTCTACAACGACAACAAAGCCAGCTTCAATCTGGCCGAGCCGCAAGTTCACATGGCGCAGATTCTGGTGACGCCCACCATCGATCCGAACGTCCGCAATCTTAAAAATGACAAGGCCCAGGACGACGACCAGGCGAAAAAGAAGATCGACAGCCTGTACAACCGGCTGAGGCAGGGCGAGGATTTCGCGATGCTGGCCCAGAATTATTCGGAGGATTCCAATTCGTCGCAAAACGGCGGCGACCTCGGATTCATTCCGGAATCGGCGCTGGAGAAGGCCAACGTCGATCTGCGCAAAGCGGTGATGTCGCTGCGGCCCGGCGAAATCACCGGCGTGCTGCACACCGCCGAAGGCTATCGGATTCTGAAGGTGATCTCGCGCGAACCGGCGGGGCAGCGCGACCTGACCGATCCGAAAGTGCAGCAAACCATCCGCGAGACGCTGATCAATCGCAAGGATCAGTTGCTCAAGGCGGCGTATTACGAGGTCGCGCGCAACGAAGCCAAGGTCGTGAACTACTTCGCGACGCGCATCGTCGGGAGCAAAGAGAAGAAGTAAGCGGGATCCCTACCCTGCCGCTTTACTCTTAAAACGGGGTTTGCGCTTCTCGATCCACGCGGCCAGACCTTCTTTATGTTCGGCCGAATCGAGGCACGCGCTGGCCAGTTTCTCCGCCGCGTGGCGATCGAGTCTGGAGACCGCGGCCTCGTTCAGCATTTTCTTCAAGGCCTGCGTAGCCATCGGCGCCTGCGCGGCCAGCGTGCCCGCGAGCTCGGCCACGCTTGCTTCCAGATCCTCTTTGAGTACGATCACGTCGAGAAATCCGGCGTCGAGCAGCGCGCGGGCGTCGAGTTTTTCCGAGGAAAGCAAAATCCGTTTGGCCGCGCTCATGCCGAGCCGCGTCACGAACCGTTCCACGCCGCTCGGGTAATACGGAACGCCGATGCGCGCGGCGGGCACCATCAGCTCGATTCCCTCGACGCCGATGCGAAAATCGCAGGCCAGGACGAGATCGGCCGCGCCGCCGAACACCCCGCCTTGCAACGCGGCGATCGACGGCACGCGGCAGTTCGCCAAGGCATCGGCGGTTTCTTCGAATTTGCGCGGCGACGTGCTTCCGATCGCGCCCAGATGGAATCCGGAGCTGAACGTTTTTCCGGTGCTCTTGAGGATCAGCACGCGAACTTCGCGCTCCTGATCGATGGCGCGGAGATGCGCGGAGATCGCGTCCAGATCTTCGGGATGAATCCGGTTGTGGTCGTCGGCGCGATTCAACCGGATGGTTGCAACGTGGCCGTCAATTTCCAGCGTGGGGGTCGCCATAATTTATCTCATTACTTTAGCGCGGATAGCGCGGCGAATAGGCTTCCAGATATTTCAAGCCGGAGCCGGTGTTGTAAATCACGATGCGTTCCTTGGGCTTCAGGAATCCGCTGGCCAGAAGTTTTTTGAGCGCGGCGACGCAGGCTCCGCCTTCGGGAGCGGCGAAAATTCCTTCGTCCGATGCGAGCGCAACGCCGGCGTCGATCATTTCCTCATCGCTGACGGCGACGGCCGCACCGCCGCTGGCGCGCACGGCATCGAGCACCAGAAAATCGCCCAGCGCCTTGGGTACGCGCAATCCGCTCGCTACGGTCTGGGCGTTTTCGAAAAACTCGCTGCGCGGTTTGCCTTCCTCAAACGCCTTGACGATGGGCGCGCAGCCTTCGGCCTGCACCGCGATCATCTTCGGGCGCTTGGACGAGATCCAGCCCATGGTTTCCATTTCATCGAACGCCTTCCACATGCCGATCAGTCCTACGCCGCCGCCGCACGGATAAAAAATCACG
>DATHCE010000317.1:0-8711 GCA_035319685.1 Bryobacteraceae bacterium
ACAGCCACGACGCGCAAATCGCCACCAGGACGCTCGAGAAGATCAGGATGCCGATTACGATCCATCGCCCGGAAACGCGTTGCTCGATTGGGGAAGCGGTCGATTCCATGATTTATTGAGTCGGACTCACTGAGGTCGACGTGCCCTTAGAATTCGTCAGCGTCACCGTAACCGACACAAGGTCGCCTGCCTGCCCGCTCACCGGAAACGGCATTGTCAGCGTGAATTGGCTGCCATAGGCATTCGAGGCGGTGTTCGAATACCACGTCGTGAAAGCCGACGAGAGCGGCACGTTCACCGTCGGATCAGAAATGGTTGTTCCTGTTGCGGCGGCGAACGTAAATGCGCCGCTGGACATATCACGCGTCGAAGAAAGACCGGTAACGAGAACGGTTACTCCGCCCGGGGTCTGTTCGAGCGTCACAGTCTGAATAGACGGTACCGTCGGGCTGGTCGTGTAGGTTGCCGCGGGCGCCGGACTGGGCGTGATGTCGGTCCCCGACGCCATAAAATCGAGCGTCAGCGTGATCGTCCCGGCCACCGTTCCGGTGTCAAAACAAAGGTTGGAGGCGCTGGCGGTGCAATTTCCGGAAAACGATGCCGTGGTGGCTCCCGCCGGAATCGTGAAGGTCGCCGTTCTTCCGCCCGCGGCCGTGGTGAACACAATATCCTGATCGTCGCCGCCGACCGAGGACTGAAACGTGAGCGTGACCGTGCCCGTAATGTTTACAGCATACGGTGAAGCGATCGAGATGGTCACCGGTATCGTCTGATCGTACCCGGTTTTGCTCGGAAAGGCGCCGATGGTGACTGCTGGAAGCGCGGGTAACGTCGCCGCCGAGGGCGTAAGATTGGCCGCCGGTTCAGAACTCGCTGGGACGAACATGGGCGGGACCACGAAGATCGAGCCCATCGAAGCGTCGAATACCCTGACGCCCCCGTTTGCCGGACTGGTCAGCCGGAAGGCCGAGCCGCCCAGCCCGGATACCCCCTCCGGCGCGCACCCGCAGCGGGAAAGCGACGCTGTGCCATCCAAAATATTCAGATCGAGAACCAACCCCGCGCGATTCGCCATCACCACGCGCCGGCCGTCGACGGATGCCGCGATGCCAGCCGCTGCGCTGCCGGCGAGGGGCGATAGCGGCCGTCGCACCGCCGATTCGCGCGACCAGTCATAAAGCGTGGTCACATTTCCGCTCGCGATCGACAAAACGCGCTCCACCGTCGCCACGACCAGCGTGCTCTGCTGCGCGAGAAACGCGACCGCATCGATCCGCTCATCTACGGGCACCGGAACCGCACCGCTCGCGTTGAACAGCCACGCGCCGCTCGGCCACGATCCGGCTAGTGACTGGCCATCGTCGCTCACTGCAAATGCGACCGGCTCGCCTTCGAGGAAACTTGCGTCGACGTCACGCACCGCAGGCGCGCCCGGCAATCCGGTCACGATTTGAAAATGCCCCGAAGAAAACCACAGCGCCGCCGAGGAGCCGCGCGGGCTGATCGCAATGCTCGCCGCGCCGGCGGTGACGCCGTTGATGGCGGCCACGTTGCCGTTCACGATCAGCAATGCCTGGCCATTGTCCGCATCCGTCGCAACCACGTAGGTTCCTCCCGGCGACGGCGCGATGAGCGCGAGATCGCGACCGAGGTCGATCGGATCGCCGAGCGCGGCCGCGCCGGCCAAGCCGTACATTGGCCGGATGCGCGACCCATCGGGTGTCCATCCGAGCATCGGTCCGCTCAATTGAGCCCACGCCGCGCTGCCGGCGATGAGGAATAAACAGGCGACTCTCATCGAGGTCGACGGTCTCATCGAGGTGGACGGTCTCATCGAGGTGGACTGTCTCATTGAGGTGGACCTACGGTCGGCGTGCCCGCCGTGATCACGACGGGCGGCGGACCCGGCGTGCTCGTTTTGCTGCGCGTGGCCAGGATCGCCGCGGCCACGGCCGCTCCGGCGGAAATCCCTAGAATGATCCACGCTTTGGTTCCAAAGCCTATGCCCCCGCCTCCTCCGCCGCCACTGGACGATCCGATGACGTTGGTCTCGGTGATGGTGGCGCTTGCGGTTTCGCCCTGATAGGAAGCCGTGACGCGGATATCAAACGACCCGGTTTGCGGATTGAAGCGAATCCCGCTGGCTGCCGCGCGGCCCTGCATATCGGTGTTCGCCGTTAGCGTGGCGGTGCCGTTCGCGAAGAGGCCTCCGGGTCCCTGCGATGGAAGGAAAAACACCACGGGCACGCCCGCCAGCGGCTTGCGATTCTCATCCTGAACCTCGACCACCGGCGCAGGGTTGGATCGCGAATGAATGTTGTTGAGGGTTCCCTGGCCGGAGACCACCACGATTCGAAGCTTCGGCTCACTGGGTTGCTGAGCCAGGCTCGGATTCGAGACAAGAAGGGAAATTAGAAAAAAAGAAAACGGCGTGTTCGATTGCATGCGGACACTTGAAAGACGTCGATTTCAAAGTAACACGTCGCCTGAAGCGAATGCCGACTTTTGCGATAGTAGAAAAAACATGCTTCGTTACGCCGCGGTTGATATCGGGAGCAACTCGACACGGATGCTCACTGCGGAAGTGACGCCGGGCATGCCCCTGAAAGTGCTGGCGGCGGAGCGCGAAGTGACGCGATTGGGGGCCAGCGTGTTTCGCGACGGGCGCCTCAGCAACCAGGCGATCGAGGACACGGCGCGCGTACTGGCGCGCATGGCCGATACGTACCGGCGATGGGACGTGGTGGGTGTTCGCGCCGTAGCCACGAGCGCGGTGCGCGACGCGTCGAATCAGGCGGAATTCATCGCGCGCGCCTCGGTCGCGCTCGGCACGCAGGTCGAGATCGTTACCGGCCGGGAAGAAGCGCGATTGATCCATCAGGGCGTGATGAGCCGGTGGCCGCAACCCGGCAAGCGGACGTTGATCATCGATATCGGCGGCGGCAGCGCGGAAATTATCGCGAATGAAGACGGGCGCCTGATCGATGCCGTATCGAAGCAGCTCGGCGCCGTCCGGCTTCAGGAGATTTTTCTGCACGGCGATCCTCCCGCGCCGCTCGAACTGCACCAGATGGCCGAATTCATAGACGAGAAACTGGAAGCCGCCATCGCCCGGATGGGACTTCGATGGGATCGCGTGATCGCGACTTCGGCGACGGCCGCCGCGGTGGTTTGTGCGGTCAATCGCGTGTCGCGATCCCGCCGCGATCAAGCCGACCGGCTGCGCGCCTCCACCGCGCAGATCCGCAAACTGTATGCGAGGTTGTCGACGCTCGACCTGGCCGGCCGCCGCAAAGTCGCCGGTATTGGACCCCGTCGCGCCGAGATCATCGTGGCCGGCACGGGAACGCTGCTGCGCATTCTGGAGCGTTTCCACGTTCGTGCAGCGTATTACTCCGCGGCCGGCGTACGCGACGGGATCATCGCCGACATGGCCGCGCGAGGCGTCGGCGGCGAACTCGCCCGGCTGAGCCGCGATCAGCGCAAGGAGGTGGAGCGGGTCACCGCGCGGTTTGGCGCCCAGTTGAGCCACGCGCGGCGCGTAGCCGGATTCTCGCAGATTCTCTTCACGGGTTTGCAGCCGCTTCACCAATTGCCGCTCAACTATGGACGCCTGCTCGAAGCCGCGTCCTATTTCTGCGAAACCGGCCACTACATCAACGATTCCGGCCATCACAAACACGCCTATTACATCGTCGCCAACGTCGATCTTTCGGGCTTCACCAATCGCGAGCGCGAATGGATCGCCAATCTGTGCCGCTATCATCGCAAAGCCATGCCTTCGCCCGCGCATCCCGAATATCAGACGCTGACGCCCGACGATCGGCGTCCGCTGCTGCTGCTGATCCCGGTTCTGCGCCTGGCCGATAACCTCGCGCGCAGCCCGGAACAGGATCAGGTGCAGATCGTGAGCTGCGAGATCCAGCCGACGCGAATTCTGGTGAAGCTGCGCTCGGCGCGCGAACCGGATCTGGCCGAATGGGCCGCCTCGCGCGTCTCGCAAGTCTTCGACGAAATTTACGGCCGCGCCGTAGTGGTCTCGCACGAGCGCGTATGATCATCCGGCCCGCAGCCCCCGCCGACCTGCCGGAAATTCGCCGCATGTTTCGCGAATATGCCGATTGGGTCGCGGTCGACCTTTCGTTCCAGAATTTCGAAGACGAGTTGTCCGGACTGCCCGGCAATTATGCGCCGCCAGGCGGCTGCCTGCTCATCGCGGAGATGGACGGGCGCGCCGCCGGATGCGTCGCCCTTCGTGCTTTTGACGGCGCCGTTTGCGAAATGAAGCGTCTATTTGTCCGCGACGGGTTCCGCGGCTCGGGACTGGGCCGCCGTCTGGCGCTCGCCATCCTCGACGAAGCGCGGCAAATCGGTTACCGGAGAATTCGACTCGATACGCTTCCGCAAATGGGCGCCGCGCACGAGTTGTATCGCTCGCTCGGGTTCCGCGAAATCGATCCGTACCGCTACAATCCCGTTCCGGGCACACGATACCTGGAACTGAAAATCTGAGGGTTGCAATCGCGTCAGGGCTTCCGCAGAACCACGAATAGAGATTGTCCGAATGGCGGAGGAAGCACACGCTCGATGCGCGACATGACCGGCACGATGAAACGATCGAAAATCCCGATCTGCGTGCGCGATTGCATCGCAAGTCGGAACACGCTGGCATTCATCCACCATCCGAAGAACCCGATGAAATTCATGTAGCGAAGCTTCTCGACTTGGAGTCCCGCGGCACGCGCGAGATTCCGCATCGATTCGCGGCGATACCGGCGATAATGGCGCAAACTTCGATCAATGGGTCCCATCAAGGCGGGGAACGCCGGCATGATCAGGACGATCGGGGCGCCCGGCGGAAGAATCGAAGCCATCTGCACGAGCGCGCGGCGGTCGTCCGCGATATGTTCGAGAACGTTCAGGCATACGCATGAATCGGGCCGGAAGCGCGCCAGCTTGGAAAGTTCGAAGCCGTCCGCATCGATCGAACAGACGTGCAGATTCGCCTGATTCGGATAGCGCTGTTGCAGACGCTCGACGCATTCCGGCTCGACGTCCACCGCGATCACTGCATCGCGGTCGAGCAGCATGCTGGTGAAATTTCCGGCTCCGCAACCGAACTCGATCACGCGCCGGCCAAGGTGCGGCTTTACGATGCGGCCCTGCCAGGCGAAGTAATTTTTAGCCTTCGACATGCGCTCCTGGTCGAGCAACGTGTAATGGTCGCGGGACGCAATCGCGCCCGTCGAAGGCAAGCTCATCGAAACGCCTCGGAAACGCCATTTTAGACCATTTTTGGAGTTCGCGTAGACCAGTTTCAAGCGGCCTGTAACGGCAGTCTCAACAGCCCACGATCCTGCAATAGTCTCCGTTATCCATGAAACTGGTCTAGCAGCCTTGCGCGATCAACGCCCGCGCATCAGGATAGAATCTGAAGCGTGAGACCATCCATCACCGCAGGCCTGCTGGTTTGTTCCCTTTGCTTCGCTCAAAAGCCCGATGCGCGCATCGGCCGGATCCTCAACGATCTTTCTTCGACGCGCAGCTTCGAAGAAGTTGCTATTTCTCCCGAGGGAAAGCGCGTGGCTTGGGTGGAGGAATTGATCGAGAACGGCAAGGACACAGGCAAGTCTGCGATCTTCGTCGAAAATCTCGCGTCCAAAGCCATCGCGCGTATTTCCGCGAAGCCCGCCGCGAGCGAGCGCGGTATCGCATGGTCCCCCGACGGGTCGCGCGTCGCGTTTCTTTCCGACCGCGAGCATGCCGGCCAGATGCAGCTCTATGTCGAGGCGTGGGTTGAGCCGCGGAACGTAGCGGCCGGACAGCGCGCGCGCAGGCTGACCAATCTGAAGGGCTACCTGACGGACCCCGAATGGTCGCCCGACGGCTCGCGCATCGCGTTTCTGTTCGCCGAGAATGCACCCGGCGGAGGCGGACCGCTCGAAGCCGAGCCGGTGGAAACCGGCGTGATCGGGGGCGAGATTCACAACCAGCGCCTGACGATTGTGGAAACGGCGTCCGGGAGCGTGAAGCAGGTTTCGCCCGCCGATTTGAATGTCTATGAATACGACTGGTCGCCGGACGCGAAGAAATTCGCGCTCAGCGCCGCGCCCGGTCCCGGCGATAACAACTGGTGGATCGCCAAGCTCTACACGATGTCCGCCGACGCAGGGACCCTAAAAGAGATCTACGCGCCGGAAGCGCAGATCGCGATGCCGCGCTGGTCGCCGGATGGATCCACCATCGGCTTCATCCAAGGCCTGATGAGCGATGAAAGCGTCACCGGCGGCGATTTGTTCACCATTCCAGCCGCGGGCGGGCATGCGCAGAATCGAACGCCGGGACGCAAATCGTCGATCAGCGCTATCCAATGGCGCTCGCCGTCTCAATTGCTGGCAACTGAGTGGGCCGGAGGTTCGACGGCGATTTCCACCGTCGATATCGCCACGGGCAAGGGTGAGCGACTTTGGCAAGGAGACGAGAACGCCCACATCGGCGGATACTATGGGAACTTTTCCGTGGCGCGCGACGGACGCAGCTCCGCGCTGATTCGCAGCGACTGGGATCACGCGCCCGAAATTTGGGCCGGCCCTGTCGGCGACTGGACCCGGCAGACCGACGCCAACGCCCGCCACGAACGCGCCTGGGGCCGCGCGAAGAGCATCGAATGGTCGAGCGACGGTTTCGAGGTGCAAGGCTTTTTGCTGTATCCCCGGGATTTCGACGCGTCGAAAAAATATCCGATGGTCGTTTCCATCCACGGCGGACCGGCCTTTCTGAATTTTCCGCATTGGCCCGAGACGCAATTTGACTTGAGCATCCTTTCGGCGCTCGGATACTTCGTGTTTTTTCCGAATCCGCGCGGCAGCTACGGGCAGGGCGAAGCGTTCACCCAAGCGAACGTGAACGATTTCGGGGGCGGCGATCTGCGCGACATTCTCACCGGCCTGGACGCCGTGCTTCGGATCGCACCGGTCGATGAGAATCGCATCGGCGTGGCGGGATGGAGCTACGGCGGATACATGACCATGTGGACCGTCACCCAGACCAATCGATTTAAAGCCGCCGTAGCCGGAGCGGGCATCGCGAACTGGCAAAGTTATTACGGCGAAAATTCCATCGACCAGTGGATGATTCCCTATTTCGGAAAATCCGTTTACGACGATCCTTCCGTGTACGCGAAAAGCGCGCCCATCACGTTCATCAAGGACGTAAAGACGCCGACGCTGGTGGTGGTGGGGGAACGCGACGGCGAATGCCCGGCGCCGCAATCTTACGAATTCTGGCACGCGTTATCGACGCTCGGCGTACCCGCGAAACTGGTGGTGTATCCGGGCGAAGGCCACAGGTTCCGCCAGCCCGATCACAAACGCGACGTGATGGAGCGCACCGCGGAGTGGTTCGATAAATATTTACGCTAGCTTTTACCACGAAATACACACGAATTAACACAGATTAACACAAATTAACTTTTCTTTATTTTCGTTCCTGTGTGTTTATTCGCGGCTAATTTTTCGTTATTGCTTTTCGAAGAATTTGACGACGTCCGGACCCAGCGCGGCCTTTCGCGCCGTGCATAGCCGCAGCGATTCCACCGCCTGTTGATACGTCCGCGGACCGCCCGCGAACTGCTTCACGCGATCTTCGAAAAACTTGATTTCTTCCATCGCCTGCGCGTCGCATCCGGCGACCACCTCCGGAAGAGCCGCGCCGAAATCCGATCCGCCGCCGGTGGGCAGCCGCTTGATCAGCTCTTCGTAATTCGTCTTCACGAACTGAAACGGCATCCGTTCCGTCTTCGGATCATTCCTTCCCGCGAAAATCAACATTCCCGATTCGCGGGCGTCGATGTCGGAATGGAGCACGAGTTCATGAGCCGCGTCCACCAGCTTCGGATCGCGGAACGAGCCGAGCGCCCCGAGGATCGCGCGGCGTTGCGACCGGTCGTCGGTCTTCTTCAACTCCTCCAGCAGCCGGTCGAACAGGGCGCGATCTCCGGAATGCGCCGCCGTCGATAGTACGCTGCTCAACATGTCGGGATCGACTCCTTTGCGGTCGCGCAGCCACTCGCCGGCGAGCCTTCGCGCTTCACGCTGAAGCTTCTCGTCTTCACCATTCACCGCGACGAACGGAACCATGCCGGCGCGCAGCAGACGCGTTTCCGAATCGTCCCCCGGCTTGGCCGACCATCCCAACGCTTCGGCCCGCTCGCTGAACATCTTTCGGACGAATCGCGCGTAATTCGGGAGCAGATTTGCGGGAACCAGCGCGCGCACTCCGTTCGCAATGCCCTGGGCTTGCGAAACCACCTGCCGCTCCGCCGATTTCGCGTACACCGGAACAGCGCCCAGGGTGACGCTTTCTTTCACGCTTCCGCCGTCGGAGAGCGATCGCAGATCGTGCAGGAGCGTGATCTGCTCCGCTGTGTCGAGAAACGGCTCGCCTTGATCCACCAGCTTCTCTAACATCGACCCCTGATAACCGGCGATGTAATAGCCCGACCCGTTATCGTTCGCAGCCAGCTCCGCCGGACAGCTCGACGCTTTGGCCAGCTTGAAGTCCTCACGGGCCCGGTCGAGCAGAAAGCATTCCTTCTCGACGCCCTGCGCGGTACGATACTTCACGCATACAGGAATCTGCCACACCTGGTCCTTCGATCCGTCCGATCCGATGGGCAAATAACGGTTCTGGCGGATGGTAACCGATGGCGC
>DATHCE010000318.1:0-36189 GCA_035319685.1 Bryobacteraceae bacterium
TGATGAGTTCAGCGTAGGTAAGCCGCTTACCAGTGATTTGCGAAACAGCCATATCGAACCGCTCCCGGTCGGTGAGTTTCTTTCCATCCACATCTTCGCGCTGATTGAAGCGAAACACCTGCTCGTCCACGTAGGCCTGAAGGTGCGCAGGATCGACCGAAACGTAGGTCCCTTTCAATCCGCGCTTGAGCAGACTCCAGAAATTTTCAAGACCGTTAGTGTGAACGCGCCCGTTAACGTAGCCTTCCAGGTGGTTCACGAACTCGCGTTTGAGTTCCGGCGCGGCGTGGCCGTAGACAGGCAGTTCATCGGTATACAGCTTCGACCCCGGCTCGACGTGTTCTCGAAGATACGGCTCAACATGATGCTTCATGCGGCTTGGAGCGACAGCGGCGCGGACGTTACCTTCGCGCTGGAGCAACCCCAATACGATAGTTTTGTCCCAGTTCGTTCCGGGAGACTTCGCGCGTGCATATCGCTTCGACGTGCGATGCATGTGGGCGATCTTTCCGCCGACGAAAGTTTCATCAGCCTCGACTTCGCCAGAGAGTTTTTCCGCCCTCTCGTCTTTCATCGCGAGCCGGATGCGGTGAAGCATGTGCCACGCGCACTTCTGGCTGACTCCAAGAGAGCGGTGAATCTCCCAAGAGGAAACGCCGTTCTTCATGCCGGTGTGCATCCAGATCGCCGCGAGCCACTTGTCCAAGCCAAGCGCGGAGTCTTCCATGATCGTCCCGACCTTCGCGGAAAATTGCGCCTTGGGATGGCGCGTCTTGCACTGCCACACGCGGCGCACTGGAATGTACGCGACGTCCTTTCGTCCGCACGTCGGGCACGTAACGCCGTTCGGCCAACGTCGCGAGACGAGGTAGGCAACGCAGTTATCCGGGTCAGCAAAGTAGAGGATCGCTTCTTGCAACGTCTTGGGTTCGTTAGCCATACGCCCATTTTAAGCTATCCTTTGTGATGAGTCAAGCATATTATTGCCGAGTAGTCTGTCCCCTTTTTTCAACAAGCTCCTAAAGTGCTCGGGCGCCACTGGCGAATTAAGTACCAGGGATGACCTCGCCAGAAGCTCTCGCCTCAGTTCGTCCACAGGTGCGCAGTATCGAATCCGTGCTTACCAACCGGTGGGCGCGCGTGCTGATTCCATCCCTTTCGGATTTGTTTTTCCTGGCGATTCTGGTGTGGGTTTTCATGAGCGCCGGTGCGGCCGGATGGCAGGGATTGCTGGCCGATGCCGACGTTGGCTGGCATATCCGGACGGGCCAGTGGATTCTGCAACATCACGCCGTTCCGCATCAGGATTTGTATTCGTTCTCCAAGCCCGGCGCGCCCTGGTACGCATGGGAATGGCTGACCGACGTGATCGACGGATCGCTGTACTCGCTCGCCGGGTTGAAGGGGGTCGTGTTGATGGCCGGGGTGGTCATCGCGATCTTCGCCACCACGCTGATCCGGCGGATGGTCTGGCGAGGCGTGCACCTGTTCGCCGCGATGGTGATTGCACTGCTAGGCGTCGGCGCGGCCTCGATCCATTTTCTGGCGCGGCCCCACATTTTTACGCTGCTGCTGCTGTCGATTTCGATCTGGATGATCGAAGCGGACCTGAAAAAATCCAGCCGCCGCATCTGGTGGCTGGTTCCGATCACGGTGGTATGGACCAATCTGCACGGGGGATTTCTGGCGCTGATCGCCGCGTTGGGTCTGACTGCGGCGGGATCGGCGATGGAGGCGTGGATCGGGCCGAAAGACTGGCGGAACGCCACCCGCTATGCTCTGCTGACCGCTTCCTGCGCCGCCGCGTCGCTCGGGAATCCTTACGGATACCAGTTGCACCTGCATCTGGTCGAGTATCTGCGTTCCGACTGGATTCGCAACGTGATTCAGGAATTCCAGTCGCCCAGTTTTCGCACTGAGAACATGATGCAGTTCGAAGCGCTGCTATTTGCGGGATTGATGGCGGCGGGGATGTTGTTCCGGCGCCGCCGCGTGGTGGAAGGCTTGTGGATTCTGTTATTCGCGAACATGGCGCTTTCGAGCGTCCGGCATGTGCCCGTTTTCGTGACCGTCACGGTCCCGATCATCGCCGCCGAGATGGCCGGCTGGTGGAATCAATGGACCGCGGCGGCTCGTAAATCCTCGCTCGCCGGCATTTTGAACCAGATGGCCACCGATTCGATATCCGGCTTCCGCCGGTCGAGCGCGTGGCCGGCGATCGTGGTGGCCGTGCTGATCTTCCTGGGCAAGCCGGTGCCGTGGCCCAAAGATTTTCCAGAACAGGTGCTGCCGGTGAAGATGGTTCACGATCATGAAGCCGACATTTTGAACCAGCGGGTGCTGACCACCGACCAGTGGGCCGATTATCTGATTTACCTGAACCCGAATCAGAGAGTTTTCGTCGATGGCCGCAGCGATTTTTATGGACCGGAGGTCGGCAATCAATACCTCCGCCTGACCGGCGGCCAATGGGATTGGGAACAATTGCTCGCCAAGTATCGGTTCTCGAGCGCTCTGGTGCCCGTCGACAGCGCGATTGCTCAACTGCTTAAGCTGCGTCCGGACTGGCGGGTGGTCGATGACGACGGTAAGCGGATTCTCTTAGTCCGCCGGAACACCTCAGTACCTCCTACGGGGAATTTACCACCCCAACCAAGGTCCTAAGGAGCACGGGGTTTAGGGGATGCCGGGCTAATGAAAACCACCGACGCGGCCGAAATAGTAAAGGGAGCAAACGGATGAAGTCGCAGAATTCGGGCCCGCGTGGAACTGGCGCGGGACAAGGTGGTGGCCGCGCATCCATGCGGATTTCCCACCTCCCGATGGAGTGGATGGACCCGATGAGCTGGCGGCTGCCGTCGGGGAAGGCGTTAGCGGAATTTGCATTACAGGCGGGATTTCTGGCGCCGCTGATGATCGGCTCGCCGGTGATCAAGCGGAAGAAAAAGATGGCGACCCTGGACGTGACCGGCAAGAAGGCAGAGGAGGCGCCGGAGCGTTCCGGCTCCTTTCGGGAAACAAGATGACCCCTCAAGTGTGGATCGCGATTGTGGTGGGGCTGGCGGCGATGATCGATGATCTGGCGCGAAGGCAGATCTCGAACTGGATCTCGGTCGCGGCGCTGGGGGCGGGATTCGCCTGGCAGATGGCACACAGCGGATGGATGGGAGCGGCTTACGCGCTGGCCGGTTCGGCCGTGGGAATGGCCGTGTTCCTGATCTTTTATTTGCTCGGCGGAATGGGCGGCGGCGACGTGAAGCTGATGGGCGGTTTCGGCGCGCTGCTGGGAGCGGGCGGGGTGATGTGGGCTGCGCTGCTCATCGCCGGGGTGGGCGGAATCATGGCGGTCTGCGCGATCGTCTGGAAACGGGTGCGGCGGATGGCGGGCGGAAACAAACACGAAGACGGGGAACGGAAGGAATCGATTCCCTACGCGCCGGCCATCGCACTGGGCGTGTGGTTGTCGCTGGTACCGAGAGGGTGAAAACGCGAGGCGCTGAGGGCGAGGCACAGGAGAAACATTTATGGATCGCAGGTTTTTGACGGTTTTGGGCGTGAGTTTGGTGTTCGCGCTGGTGGTTTCCAGCGTGTTCTATCAAATGACCGCGCGTTCGGGCAACTCGGGCAGGTCCGATGCCGGTAACCAAAAGGATATAGTCGTGGCGACGCGTCCTTTGAGCGTCGGCGTGATGGTCAAGCCCGCCGATGTGAAGATCTCCAAGGTCGGCGCCGACTCTTTTCCCAAGGGCGCGTTCACCAAAGTCGAGGACGTGCTCGATCGTCCGGTGATCTCCAATATCCTGCTCGACGAGCCGGTGCTCGATGGACGCCTGGCGGCCAAGGGCAGCGGCCTGGGTCTCGCTCCCACGATTCCGGTGGGCATGCGCGCGGTCTCGGTGCGCGTCAACGACGTCGCGGGCGTAGCCGGATTCGTGTTGCCGGGAATGCACGTCGATGTGCTGGTGACGGGACGTCCGCCGAATGGCGACGGGGACATGACCACCACGTGCCTGCAAAACATTCTGGTTCTTTCCGCCGGTCAAACCATGCAGCCCGACGCGCGCGGCCAGGCGATGCCGGCGCCGACGGTCACCCTGCTGGTCGATCCCGAGCAGGCGGAGACGCTGACGCTCGCCGGCAGCGATGGCCACATCCAGCTGGTGCTGCGCAATTCGAGCGATCAGACGGTGGAAAAGACGCCCGGACGCTACGTGACTGAGTTGTACAACGGGCATCGCCCCCCGCCGGTGGCGCCGGTGGCAACGGAAGCTCCGCGGCCACGTCCGCGGCCGGTGGTGGTGGCGCAGGCTCCTGCTCCGCCGCCCGTCGCGGCTCCCCCGCCGCCTCCTCCTCCCGACCAGATCGTCGTCATCCGGGGAACGACGCGCACCGTGGAAGTGATTCCGAACAGCGTGAAGAACAACTGATAAAGGCAGGGATCCATCATGACTCGATCGAGTTTGATACATCCGGGACGGCTTGCGCTGGGCCTGGTATTCGCCGGCGCGGTGGTCTTCGGGCAGGCAGCCGAAGATCTGCGCCTCACCGTCGGCAAGAGCATCGTCATCGACTATCCGTCCGATATTCGTACGATCTCCACCAGCAGCGCCGACATCATCGACGCGAGCCCCGTCACTACGCGCGAAATTCTGGTGCACGGCAAGGGACTCGGCGGAGCGACGATGATCGTCTGGAGCAAAAGCGGCCAGCGCACCTTCTACAACGTCAACGTGGATCTGAACCTGGATCCGCTGCGCAAAATTTTGAAGGACACCTTTCCCGCCGAGAACATCACGGTGCGCGGCGAGCGCGACGAGATCTCGCTCAACGGCCGCATTGCGAACAAGGACACCATGGATCGGGCCATGTCGCTCGCGGCCGGATTCGCCAAAACCGTGGTCAACAATCTTCAACTGGGTGCGCCGCCCATCGATAAGCAGATCCTGCTGCGCGTGAAATTCGCCGAGCTGGACCGCAGCAAGGAAGTGCAATACGGCGTGAACATGTTCGGCCTTCCGGGACAGACGCTGATTGGTTCCACCACCGGACAGTTCTCGAATGGCAGTTTTAGCGGCACCGCGGGCGTCAGCACCGGCACGACCGCCGCCAGCCAGGCGTTGATGACGATCACGCAGGCGCTGAGCCTGTTCGCCTTCGATCCGAAGTTGAACCTCGGTGCGTTCATCAAGGCGCTGCAGGACAATGCGATCCTGGAGATCCTCTCCGAGCCGAACCTGGTCACCACCAACGGCAAAGAAGCGACGTTTCTGGTGGGCGGCGAGTTTCCGGTCCCCGTGCTGCAAGGAGGCGCGAACTCCGGCGCGGTGACCATCCAGTTCCGCGAATTCGGTATCAAGCTGATCTTCACGCCGATCATCACCGCAAATGGCACCATCAAGATGCACTTGCGCCAGGAGGTCTCGACGCTCGATTTCGCCGACGGCGTGTCGATCAACGGCTTCACCATTCCGGCGCTGTCCACCAAGCGCACCGAAACCGACGTCGAGCTGGGCGAGGGACAGAGCTTTGTCGTTTCCGGTCTGCTCGACCAGCGCGATCAGGAAACGCTTTCGAAGATTCCCGTGTTGTCGAGCTTGCCGATCTTCGGCTCGCTGTTCAAGTCGAAGGACATCACCAAATCGCGCCAGGAGCTGGTGATGCTGGTGACGCCGGAAATCACCATGCCCCTGAATCCGGGCGATCCGAAGCCTGAGCCGTATTTCCCGGGAAAATTTCTGGTGAAGCTCAATCCGGGGCAGGACATCGACGGCAAGCCGGAAAAGAAGAAGTGACCGGAGCGACAGGGAAGCAGAGCGGCGGATGAGTACACGTCTCCAGAACGAGCCCGAGATCACAGCGCTGCTGATTGCGCCGAACCGCGACCTGGCGCAACAGTTTCTGAACACGCTTCCCGCGACTCGCGCGTTTCAAATCCTGGCGGATCTGAAAAGCTATCCGCCGCAGCAGACGCTGGAGATCCGGGCGCGGCAGTTGAAGCCGCACGTGGTGTTGCTCGATCTGGCCAGTGATCTTTCCACCGCCACCGAGCTGATCCGCTACGTGGCGACGTTGACTCCGCCGGTCCACGTGGTCGGTCTGCATACCTCCAACGATTCGACGGCGATTCTGCAATCGCTGCGCGCCGGCGCGGTGGAATTTCTCTACGCGCCTTTCGATCCGGCCACGCAGCGCGAGGCAAGCGCCCGGCTGCGGCGCTTGTGCGCGCCCGAAACGCCGGCCGAACAGGACGCCGGACATGTAGTGGCATTTGCGAGCTCCAAGCCCGGCTCGGGAGCGTCCACCATTGCGACGCAGACCGCGTTTTCGCTCCAGCGCCTGACGGGTAAGCGCATCCTGCTCGCCGATTTCGATCTCACCGGCGGCACCATCGGCTTTTATCTGAAGCTGAGCCACAACTATTCCCTGGTGGATGCGCTGCAGCACGCCGAGCATCTCGACCTGGCGCTGTGGAACTCGTTGACGGTGAATTATGGCGGTGTCGATATTCTTCCGGCGCCCGCGGCGCCGTATGCCGATCCGCTCGACGGCGCCCGTTTACGGGTGCTGATCGAACACGCGCGGGTGCTCTACGACTGGGTGATTCTGGATCTTCCCTCGGTGTTCAACCGCACCAGTTTGATGGCCGTCTCGGAATGCGAGCGGGCTTTTCTGGTGTCCACCTCCGAGCTCCCGAGTCTTCATCTCACGCGCAAGGCGCTGACGCTGGTCGACAGCATCGGGTTCCCGAGAGACCGGTTTCAGGTACTGGTGAATCGCGTCGACAAGCGCGACAACATCGGCATCTCGGATATGGAGAAGCTGTTCGGCTGCACCGTACATGCCAGCCTTCCCAACGATTATTTTTCGCTGCATCGCGTGGTCACCCTCGGCCAGCCGCTCGGCAACGACGGCGGCCTGGGCAAATCGATTGAAAGCGTCGCGTCGCGGCTGAGCGGGACCCTGAACAGCGGAAAGAAAGGCGCGCCACCTTCGCGCGAAATGAAGCCTGCCTTATCGCAGGCGTAAATGAGTGACGGATTCCCATGTTTGCCACGCCCGACAACGGAAATAAAAGCACGCAGCAGGTCTCCTGGGAGCAGCGGCTGCTCAAGAACTCCGGCCGCCAGAAGACCAGTCTGAAGCCGGAATACCAGGAACTGAAGTTCACCCTGCACCGCAAGCTGGTGGACAAGATCAACCTGGAAGCGCTGGCCACCATCGACAACCAGCGCGTGCGCAGCGAAGTGCGCCAGGCGGTGATCTCGCTGATCGACAGTGAGCCCACGCTGCTCAGCTCGCTCGAAAAACAGCAGATCAGCGACGAAGTTCTCGATGAAGTGTTCGGACTGGGGCCGCTCGAGCCGCTGCTTCAGGATGCCGGCATCTCCGATATTCTGGTGAACACTTATAAGCAGGTATACATCGAACGGCGGGGCCTGCTCGAATTGACCAGCGTCACGTTCCGCGACGATCAGCACCTGCTGCGCATCATCGATAAGATCGTCAGCCAGGTGGGACGCCGCATCGACGAGTCCACGCCGATGGTGGACGCGCGCTTAAGCGACGGATCGCGCGTCAACGCGATCATTCCTCCCCTGGCCGTCGACGGCCCGCTGCTCTCGATACGCCGGTTTTCGACCGACAAGCTGATGCCCGCCGATCTGGTGGAACGCAAGGCGCTGACGCCGGGCATGATGGAACTGCTCGAAGCCTGCGTCAAAGCCAAGATGAACATCATTATCGCGGGCGGAACGGGCGCCGGAAAAACCACCCTGCTCAACGCGCTTTCGGCGTTCATCAACGGCAAAGAGCGCATTGTCACCATCGAAGACGCGGCCGAGCTTCAGTTGAAACAGCCGCACGTAGCCAGGCTGGAGACCCGGCCTCCCAACATCGAGGGTAACGGAGCGGTCCGGCAGCGCGAATTGCTGGTCAACAGCCTGCGTATGCGGCCCGACCGCATCGTGGTCGGCGAAGTCCGCGGCGAGGAGGCCCTCGACATGTTGCAGGCGATGAACACCGGTCACGACGGGTCGCTCACGACGGTTCACGCCAACTCGCCTCGCGACGCCGTATCGCGCCTGGAGGTGATGGTGTCGCTGGCCAATTCGAACATGCAGCTCACCAGCATTCGCCAGCAGATCGCGAGCGCGGTGAATCTTCTGGTGCAGGCCTCGCGTCTGAGCGACGGCTCCCGCCGCGTGGTCTCGCTTACCGAAGTCACCGGCATGGAAGGGGAAGTGGTGACGCTTCAGGATCTGTACGTTTTTGAAAAACGCGGTCTCGATCCCGACGGAAAAGTGGTCGGGCGCTTCGCGGCCACCGGCATCCGGCCGAAATTTTACGAAAAGCTGCTGAGCGCCGGCATCCGGCTCCGTCCGGATCTGTTCGACGAAGTGGTGGAGGTCTGACGATGGGTTTCCCGGTATTGTTGCTTCTGGTGTGGGCGATCGCGATGGCCGCCTGGTTCCTGGTGTCGAAGTACGTCAAGTCGGCGGACATGGATCGCATCAAGTCGCGCCTGTCGGGTACGACCAAGGCCAAGGTTAAGAAAGGCAAAGCGGCGGCGGCAGGCGAGCCGGCGGTGATCCAAAAAGAGGCCGTCGTCAAGAATCGCTTTGCGCAGCTGCTGGTCGACAAGCTCCAGCTTGGTCCGAAAATCGGCGGGCTGATCGAGCAGGCGGGCTTGACCTGGCAGCCCGCCCGTTTCGTGCACCTCACGCTGATGTCGTTCATTGCCGGATTCGCGATTGGGTGGTTGATGCTGCCCGTCGCGCGGCCGCTCGCGGTGGCGACCGGACTTCTGGCGGGCTCGGGCCCGTTCGTGTACGTCTACTTAAAGCGGCGCTCGCGGTTGAGGCGCTTTGAAGAACTGTTCCCCGACACGCTCGAATTCGTTTCCAGGTCCATGCGCGCCGGCCACGCCTTCTCGGTCTCGCTCGAAATGATTCATCGCGAATTTCAAGAGCCGGTGGCGAGCGAGTTCCGGCGCACCTTCGAAGAGCACAACCTCGGCCTGCCCATCGAGGTCGCGCTGCAGAAGCTCGCCAAGCGCGTTCCCTCGCTCGACGTGCACTTCTTCGTCTCCGCGGTGCTGCTGCAGAAGCGCACCGGCGGAAATCTCGCGGAAATTCTGGACAAGCTCGCCTACGTGATGCGCGAGCGGGTCAAACTTCGCGGCCGCATCCGCGCGGTCAGCGCCCATGGCCGGATGACCGCCACCGCGTTGACCTGTATTCCGATCGCGGTAGCGATCCTGATGTTCTATACCAACCCCGACTACGTGAAATTCTTCTTCACCGACGACACCGGAAACCTGATGATGGGCGCCGCAGCGGGGTTGCAGGTGATCGGGTACCTGATCATGAAAAAAATCGTAAACATCGAGGTGTAGCGCCATGTTTCTCCTGACGATTCTGATTTTCCTGGGACTGGCGCTGGGCTTTGCGCTGGTCGGCATGAAGCTGTACGTGCGCCCCAAGGAAGCGATGGAGCGCGTCGTGGGCGGCGTCGATACGAGTGAAACCGTGCCCTCTCATCCGAGCCTCGCGTTTCACGATCTGATCAAGAAGCTGGGCAATATCGTCCCGCAATCGCCCAAGGATGTGACCGTGATGCAGCGGCGCCTGATCCGCGCGGGAATGCGCGGCGAGAATGCGCTGAAAATTCTGTACGGATCGAAAGTGGCGCTGGGAGTTGCGCTGCCTCTGCTCGCCGTGCTGTTCGTGTTCGGATCGTCCGCCGATTCGGGAAATAAATTCGCCGTAATCCTGGGCTCGGCCGGCGTGGGATTTTTCGGTCCGAACGAATATGTGCGCCGCGTCGCGTCCAGACGTCAGCACGAAATCGCGCGCGGCCTGCCCAACGCGCTCGATCTGCTGGTGGTTTGCGTCGAGAGCGGACTGGGCCTGGATCAGGCGATTCTTCAGGTTTCCAAGGAATTGGAGAACGCGCATCCGGAGATCAGCCAGGAATTCGGCCTGGTGAATCTCGAGTTGAAGGCCGGAAAGCGGCGCGTCGAAGCGTTGCGCAATCTGGCCGAGCGCACCGGCGTCGACGATCTGAAAAAACTGGTCGCGGTGTTGATTCAGGCGGACCGGTTCGGAACCGGCGTGGCGCAGAGCCTGCGCGCCCACGCCGATTTCATGCGTGTGCAGGCGCGCCAGGTGGCCGAGGAGAAAGCCGCGAAGCTGGGCGTCAAGCTGATTTTCCCGATTTTCTTTTGTATTTTGCCGTCGCTGTTTGTGGTTACCGTCGGTCCCGTGGTGGTCAAGATCATGCGCGAGTTGATTCCGATGATGAACAACATTTGAAAAATGAAACGGAGTCACAAGACGCAGGTTTTTTGACTCCCGGTTTCTCTAGTACCCGCCTAAAGGTTGGGACTAGAAACGCCGAATTCACTCTTGTCAGGAAAGGAGAGAGGACGATGGACACTTCCAATGTTCGAATCGTATGTGCCGTGCTGGCGGTCCTGTTTCTAGGGATCATCGTGCTGCGCCGCAAGAAGAACGCCGAGTAAGCGGGATCGGGGCTGGGCATGCCGCGTGGTCGCCTCGGCAGCGTGCCCGCCCGATGAACTCGAAGCCGAAAAACGGGAGCAAAGGACACGGGGCGGCTGGAAATGTTGTTGGGAGTTTGAGAAACAGTTTGGAAACAGGCGAGAGCCGGCCTCGAAACGAGAAGGCCGGCCGGAGGATGGAGCTTTAAAGTATGTTTCGCAAGCCTTGGAAAGTGGTGTTGATTGCATTGGGGGGCGCGTGGCTCGCCGCGAGTCCGGCCGCCGCGGCCACCTTCGGCACGGTGGTGCCGATCGGCGGCGAGGCGGGCGACATTGCGCTCGATCAGACCCGCGGGGTGCTGTATATCGCCAACTTCACCGCCAACCGGATCGACGTGATGTCGTTGTCGAATAACAGAGTGCAGACTTCGATCAACGTCGCCTCGCAACCCAGCTCCATCTCCGTCTCGCCCGACGATCACTGGCTGCTGGTGGCCCATTACGGCAACAACACGCCACCGGCGACGCCCACCAACGCCCTGACGCTGATCGATCTGACCAATTCCTACGCGCAGCAGGTCTTCGCGCTGGGCAACCCGCCTCTGGGAGTGGCTTTCGGAAGCGACGACAAGGCGCTGGTGGTCACCGATACCGAATTTATTCTGTTTGATCCCTCGGTCGGAACCACGCAGGTGCTCGAGACCATCGCGCAGGTGGTCACCAACGCGATCCCGCAGCCGCCGGCGAGTTTCCCCGGAAACATCGTGCAGGCTTCGGTGGCTACTTCGGCCGACGGCAACACTATTGCCGGCTTCGGCGGAAACAGCCCGTATTTACTGTTCCGCTACAGCGTGCTCAACCACACCATCTCCGGGTCGTTCTACATTTCGACGCCGCCGGCGGGTCCGCGGACGGTCAGCCTCAGCGACGATGGGTCGCTCGCGAGCTTCGCCTGGTGGCTCTCCGACGCCAATTTCGTGACCACGGCCGAATTCCCAACGCCGTCCGGCGTCCTGAACATCGGCAGCAGCGTGATCGATTCGTCCCGAAACCTGGTGTATGCCGAGATCCCCGCTTCCACCCAGACGAGCTCGACTCCGCCGATCCTGGGCATCTATGCCTCCGATAACCTGACCTTGATCGAGCAGATCAGCCTTCCCGAAAATCTCGCCGGCAAGGCCGTGCTCTCGGCCGACCACAATACGATGTATTCGATCTCAGACAGCGGCGTGCTGGTTTTGCCCGTGGGAAGTTTGAACCGGTATCCGCGCCTGGCCGCATCGGCCGAGGACGTCTTATTCCTGGGCAATTTCTGCGATCGCAATGCGATCAGGCAGACCTTCACGCTGAGCGATCCGGGCGGCAATCATACGCCTTTTTCGCTGTCGACCAGCACCGCCGGCCTCACCATATCCCCGTCGAGCGGAGTCACCCCGGCCACCATCACGGTTTCCGCCAATCCCAACGCCTTTGCCAGCCAGAAAGGTACCGTCGCGGCGGCGCTCACCATCAGTTCCCCAACTTCGATCGATCTGCCGCAGACCGTGCGGGTACTGGTGAATACCCAGGATCCTTCCCAGCGCGGCACGATTATCGATGTTCCCGGCACGGTGGTGGATGTGCTGGCGGACCCCAAGCGCAACGCGTTTTACGTGATGCGTCAGGACAAGAATGAGGTGCTGGTTTTCAACAGCACCAATAACACCAAAACCGCGACGCTGCGCACCTGCACTAAGCCCACCGGCATGGCCATTACCTTCGATCAGCAGGACCTGTTGATCGGCTGCGACAGCTCGCATTACATGAGCGTTTTTGATCTGGATCTGCTCACCGCGCAGCCGCCGGTTGCGCTGATCCAGGATTACGTGGAGTCCGTCGCGGTTTCCTCCAACGCGATTCTGGCGGCGATCCGGTCGGGCATCGACGGTCACGCCGGAATCGACACGATCAATATGCTGACGCGAACGGGAACCGCACTTCCGACGCTGGGCGTTTGGCAAAACCTGCTCGGAACCACCAACACCGTGCTCCAGGCCTCCGGCAACGGCGCCCAGATTCTGGTCGCCGGCGTCGACGGCTCGGTGATGATTTACGATGCCAACGCGAATACCTTCACGGCATCGCGCAAGGATTTCACCAGCCTCGGCGGCGCTTACGCGGCTTCGGACTTCGGACAATTCGTGGTTGGAAATACGACCGCCAATGTTCTGCTCGACAGCTCGGGCGCGCCGGTGACGACGCTGCCGATCTCCGGCGGCTTTTCTTCCGGATTTGCCTTCGTGAACCAGGCCGCGTATTCCACCGCTACCACCACCGGGACCAGCGCCATATCGAACCCCACCTGGACCCCCGGCATCATCTCTCAGATCGACCTCACCACCGGCAACGCCATCCAGCCGACCTACATGGTGGAGTCTCCAACGCTCGGCAATCTGACGATCGGGCTGGGCAACTACGGTTCGGCCAGCGTCTGCACCACGACCACCAGCGGAACCACCACCACGACGGTTTGCAGCAGCACCACCGGCGGAATCACAACGACGACGACCGATACGTGCACGGGCGCCGGAACCGGGAATTCGACTTGCACCACCACTTCGTCGTCCGGACCGGCCAATACGAGCGTGGCGGGATTCACCCGCAGCCTCGCTCCGCTGCCCAATCAGAGCGAAATCATCTCGCTGTCGACCTCCGGCATTACCGTGCTGCCCTGGAGCTACGCGGCATCCGTCGCGCCGCCGCAGATTTCCAGCATCGTCAGCGCCGCGGATGGAGTCTCGCCGGCCGCGCCGGGGGGCCTCATTTCGATCTATGGCAACCAGTTGAGCCCCACCAATCTCGCCACCAGCGAGATCCCGGTACCGACCGCGCTGGCCAATAGCTGCGTCACCGTCAACGGCCAGCCCATGCCGCTGGTGTTCGTGTCCCCCAAGCAGATCAACGCGCAGATGCCGGTAGAAGCGGTGGGGGACGTCACCGTGGATGTCTATACCCCGGGCGGAGAAAGCACCAACTTTAATCTGGTGGTCGAGCCGAATGCGCCGGCGGTGTTCCTGAGCGGCGTCGCCGGGCCGGAAACGAACCTGCCGACCGTGATCGACGCTTCGAACAATCTTTTGGTCACCGACTCGAATCCGGTTCACCGCGGCGACACCCTGGTCATTTATCTCACCGGCTGCGGACAGACGGCGCCGCTCGTGGCGGATGGGCAACCCGCGCCGTCATCTCCGCTGGCGATTACGTTGATACCGCCCAGCGTGACGCTCGGCTCCACGCCCCTGTCGGTGGACTTTGCAGGTCTGACGCCGGGCCAAGTCGGTTTATGCCAGATCAACGCGACGGTTCCGAACAGCGCGCCGACCGGTCTTTCCATTCCGCTGACCATTTCGCAAGGCGCCGGGTCTCAGTCCGTCTCACTACGGGTGATCGATTAAGTCAGGAGTCAGAATGAAGAACGTATCCATATTTACAGCCTTGGCCGTCGCGCTTCTCACGCCGTCCGCGTTCGCGCAGTCGTGGGAGGTCGGCGGCGGCGCCGGCGGTGGATTTTATACTTCGCAGGATGTCACCGCGTCGTTTGGCTCGGCTTCGGCGAAGATTCAGAGCAATGTCGCCGGCAGCGCCTGGCTTGACAACAACTCCTCGGGACGCTGGGGTGGCGAACTTCGGTATGACTATCAGATGGGCGCGCTCCAGTTGAGTTCGGGATCCACCGAGGCCACCTTTGCCGCGCGCACCCAGGCCGCGCACTATGACGTTCTGTATCACTTCGCGCCGCGCGGCGCGAAGATTCGTCCGTTTGTTTCGGCCGGGGCTGGAATTAAGATTTATAGCGGCACCGGAACGCAGGTGGTGTATCAGCCGCTGAGCAACATCGCGCTTCTGACCCAGGCGCAGGATCTGACGCCGCTCGCAAGCGGCGGAGGCGGCGTGAAGATGCAGCTCGCCTCGCGCGTGCAGCTTCGTATCGAGGTGCACGACTATCTGACGCCGTTCCCCAAACAGGTGATCACGCCGAATACAGGCGCGAAAGCGGGCGGCTGGTTGCAGGATTTTGTTCCGATGGTCGGCATCAGCTACACGTCGCCCGAAGGAAGGTAACCGAACGCTTTTTTCCGGTCTATGAACGGCGATCCGCTAAATCTGACCACGCTTCTGGTGGCCGCCCTGGCGATCATAGCGGTATTTTTCCTGCTTCGGAGAAAATACGATAGCAATCTTCCGCTGTTTTTCTACTTCGTCGCGGTGATCTTCAGCAACGTGACGGATCGCGACGTGAATCCGTATTTGTTGTACGTAGGCCTGATTTTCGCGCTGCTGCTGCGATTCGAATTCATGAATCAGGGCTTTGCCCGCGTGGTCGCGTTCTTCACCACCGGCACGCTGTGCCTGATCATTTACGTGTACCTGACGGAAGTTTTCGGCGACGGGCAAGCGCCCTTCTAGACCATTTTTGGAGTTCGCGTAGACCAGTTTCAAGCGGCCTGTAACGGCAATCTCAACATTCTACGATCCTGCAATAGTCTCCGTTATCCACGAAACTGGTCTAGCCTGCGAATCGCCCCTCCGGCGAGGCGACGCCACCGCTATTTCTCGACCGGCAACCCGGCCGCGTTCCACGCCCGCCAGCCTCCGTCGAGCGAAATCGGGTTCTGATACCCCATCTTCTGCAAATTGTCCGCCACCAGCGCCGAACGGAATCCTCCGCCGCAATACAGCACCATCGTCGCCGACTTGTCCGGCACCTTCGACTCGATTTCGCGCTCGATGATTCCCTTGCCGAGATGAATCGCGCCCGCGGCGTGTCCCGCCGCCCATTCGTGATCTTCGCGAACGTCGATCAGCAGGTGTCCGCCGGGCAGCTTTTGGTATTGCTCGATATCGATTTGCTTGACGCGCGACTTGGCGTCGTTCACCAGCGCCAGAAAAGCGGGGCTGTGCGCCTTATGGGGGATGTTCATTTGACTCTCCGGATGCGAGCGCCCGCGCCCGCCAGTTTCGCCTCGATTTTCTCATAGCCGCGATCGATGTGGTACACGCGATCGATCACGGTTTCGCCGCGCGCGGCGAGCGCAGCCAGCACCAGCGACGCGCTGGCGCGCAGATCGCTTGCAATCACCTCGGCTCCGGAAAGCTGTGTCGGTCCGGCGACGATCGCCTGCCGTCCGTCCAGCCGGATATCGGCGCCCATGCGCGCCAGCTCCAGCGCGTGCATGAAGCGATTCTCGAAAATCGTTTCGGTGATGATCGCGATGCCCTCGGCCTGCGTCATCAGAGCCATGAACTGCGCTTGCAGATCCGTGGCGAATCCCGGATGCTCTTCGGTGGTCACGTCGACGCTCTTCAATTTCCCTTGGGCGCGAATGCGCAGCGCATCGGCGGCAATTTCGCTCACCTCGGCGCCCGCCTGCTCCAGTTTCGCGATCAGCGCCCGCAGATGCTCCGGGGTGCACCGGCGGACGGTCAGGTCGCCTCCGGTGATCGCGCCGGCCACCAGAAATGTTCCCGCCTCGATCCTGTCCGGGATGATCGTGTGGGTCGCGCCGCCTAGTTTTTCAGCGCCGCGGACGCGAATCGTCGAAGTGCCCGCGCCTTCAATCGACGCGCCCATTTTGATGAGCAGATCGGCGAGGTCCACCACCTCCGGCTCTCTCGCCGCGTTCTCGATGATGGTCTCGCCGCGCGCGACGACCGCGGCCATCAGCAGGTCCTCGGTACCGGTGACCGTGATGCGGTCGAAAGTGAAGCTCGCGCCTTCCAGGCCATGCGGCGCTTCCGCTTCGATGTAACCGTGCTCCTGCCGGACTCTCGCGCCCAATCGTTCGAGGCCGGCCACATGAAGATTGATCGGACGCGCGCCGATCGCGCACCCTCCGGGCAGGGAAACGCGGGCCCGTCCGCATCGCCCCAGCAGCGGACCGAGCACCAGGCTCGAGGCGCGCATCGTCTTGACCAGCTCGTACGGCGCTTCCGGATGCTCGACGCGTGACGCTTCCACGGTTACGCGGCCTTCCTTCACCGTCACCTGCGCGCCGATGTGCTTCATCAGCTTCTGCATCGTCGCGATGTCACGCACCGGCGGAATCCGCTCGAGAATTACGCGATCCGCCGTCAAAAGGCAGGCCGCGAGCAGCGCCAATGCGGAATTTTTGGCGCCGCTCACCGCGATTTCGCCTTCAAGTGGCACTCCGCCCTGTATTACGAACCTGTCCAAGCTATTTCAGAGCCTCCGCAATTCTTCCGCGCGCCTGGGCGAGGAGTTGTTCGGCTTCCTGGCGGCCGATGTTCTTTCTCTCCATAATGATAGCGGTCCGCACGCTTCGTCCGGACCGTTCGAGCAGTTCCGCGGCACGCGAATCATCGACGCCGGTCGCCTTGGCGACGATCCGCCGGGCCCGATCCTCGAGCTTCGCGTTGGCCGGCTGGACGTTTACCATCAGGTTGCCGTAGACATGCCCCAGCCGGATCATCACCGCCGTGCTGATCATATTCAGCACCAGCTTGGTTGCGGTCCCAGCGCGCATTCGGGTCGAACCGGCAAGAATTTCAGGGCCGGGCGAGGGCGTCACCGGGTAATCGACGACGCGCGAAAGCTCCGAGTCCGGCGTGCAACTGATCCCGCAGGTGATCGCCCCTAATTCCCGGGCTTTCGCGATCGCGCCGAGCACGTACGGAGTCCGCCCGCTTGCCGTGATGCCGACCAGCACATCGCCCGCTCCGAATCCGGAATCCATCAGATCGCGCGCTCCGGCCTCCGGATCGTCCTCGGTTGCCTCGGTCGCCCGGGTCAGCGCCTTTTCTCCTCCCGCGATGATTCCCCGCACCAGATCCGGACTCACGTGGAACGTCGGCGGACACTCGGATGCGTCCAGAACCCCCAGCCGCCCGCTGGTTCCGGCGCCGATGTAAAGCAGGTGTCCGCCGTGCTCGAGCGCCGCCACAATCGCGTCCACAGCCCTTGCGATATGCGGGATTTCCCTAGCCACAGCGGCCGGGATTTCGGCGTCGGCCGCGTTGATGACATTCAAAATATCGGCGGTGGGAAGCTCATCGATGTGTTCGGAGGCGGGATGGGACTGCTCGGTCAGCAGTTTTTCGAACATTTTGGTCCTGATTTTGTATTGTAACGGTTGTGCGAGGAGGGGACTCTATCGACTGTAGAGGGACGGACCGGAATTCGAGGATGCGCTAAGATATTTCCCTGAGAAAAGTACCAGTACGATTTCAATGTGGGTACCGCCAAATTCAGTGAAAAGCGCCTTTTCCACCAGCCGGTTACGGGGATTGGGTCATTTGGCGGGTCGATTTCGAAGAAATAAGATAAAGCCCCAGACTGGGCCTTGACAATAGACCGATGCCTCCTTATACTTGCAAGGGTACTGGGATTAGATTGCAGCACCTCCCAGTGCATAACACTAGGAGAGTCGGAGGATCGAATGAAAAAAATTTTTATACTTGCGGTGCTTGCGGGATTTGGTAGCGTTGCGGCATTCGCTGACGGCTGCACGGGTACAGGGGCCTCAGGCGACGTCCTGAACGTGGCGGTCAACTTGGCCATCACCAATGGCACCGCCGTCGCCGGAACATCGACGGGCTCGTGCACTATCGGAGGCTACACGTTCTCGAATTTCGACATCTACGGGAACAGTGGCTGGGCAAGCGGTGCAGAGATCGACCTTACCGTCACCGTCGATAACGGGGGAGTCGAAGGAGCCATCGCCATCGGATACAGCAACCCTGTTGGCACCATGACTGTTGGCGATTTCATCCTGACCTACACCGTGACCCCTGGTTTGACGGGGATCGGCCTCAATACCGGTACGGCGGGCGCAGTGAGCGAGAACGTTTGCTCCGTTCTGGGTGGCACCTACGGCTCCTTTTCCGGATGCGCAGCGGGAGACTCGCTGACGCCGGATGGGCCGATCACCAGCACGGGAAATTACGTGATAGCCCCAAGCAGCACTGGCCATGACATCGTCACCAAAGACATTAATGGCGGGAGTGAGGTCTATCAGCAGGTCATTCCCGAGCCGATGACGATGTCTCTGATGGGCCTCGGCCTTCTGGGCCTGGGCTTTTTTGGGCGTCGCATCCGGAAGTAACCTTACTATCAACCTCAAGCTTCGCGTCGGGCCGGGATCACTCCCGGCCCGATTTGCTTTTATGGGCAAGAAAAAGGCGCCGTCCGGCCAGACGGCGCCCTGTTTTTGAATCGTCGCGAGTTACGCGCTGAACGAACTGCCGCAGCCGCAGGTCGACTTCACGTTCGGATTATTGAATTTGAATCCGGAGCCTTCCAGGGTTTCCACGAAGTCGACTTCGGCTCCATCCAGGTACAGAAGACTGGCCTGATCGATGAAGACCCTCAGCCCTTCGAATTGATAGGTCTTGTCGAGCAGTCCCGGGCTATTCTCGAAAGCCATCGAATAGCTGAATCCGGAGCAGCCCCCACCGACCACAGCGATCCGCAGCCCGGCCGGTTTCGGCTCCTGCGTATCGAGAATCTCTTTCACCTTGCTGACCGCGGTTTCTGTCAACTGAACCATTGCGTTTTATCCCTCACTTCGATTGTACTATGGCCCAATCCGCGAGCCAAGATCCCCTAGGCAGATCGACCGGCTTCCTCAAATCTGCTAAATTGAGGGAAAACCTGGGAACCGTACCATTGCGGCGACCGCGTTCCGTTTCAAGCCGTCCTCTTCGCATCGCCCGGAGGTTTTGAAGTTCGGGAAATGCCTGAAACCCCTTCGCTTTGGGCTGCGTCGAGACAGGTAGCTTATGAGTGGATTGATTGGAGCGCTTCCGTTCCCCGCCGTGGGCGGCAAGATCCGGGCCAGGACCCGAGTGGACCATAAGAACAGCGAAGAAGCAGCTCTTGTCCGGCGCGTCCAGGCCCGTGATGATCTGGCGTTTCGCGAAATCGTGGAGCGCTATCAGGCCAAGGTCTTCTCGATCATCTACGGGATTCTGCGCAACCACAACGACGCCGAAGACATCGCTCAGCAGGTGTTTTCCAAAGTCTATTTCTCGATCCGCAATTTCGATTTCCGCAGTTCTCTGCTCACCTGGATCTACAAGATCACGGTCAACGAATGCTACGACTATCTGCGGAAGAAGCGGGTGCGAAAACTCGTTTACGAGAGCGATTTTTCTGAAGAGGACGCCAGCCGTCTTGAGGCGTCCGATCCGGCTATTGACCCCGCGACACCGGTGGATCGAAGGTTGGCGCAGCGGGATCTGGTTACCAAGCTCCTCGAGAAGGTCTCGGAGGAGGATCGCGCGTTGATCCTGCTCAAGGAAGTGGAGGGCCACTCGGTGGAGGAACTGGCGGCGATGACGGGCCTGAACGAGAATACAATAAAGGTGAAGCTGTTCAGGACGCGTCAGAAGCTGCTCAAAGCCGCACAACGGTTAAACCGTGTGCGTCCACTGGCGAAGTAGGCGGCAAGAAAGAATTACAGCGGGCATAAGACCCGCGAATTTCGGTGCACTGATGATTGAGGGAAGGATACCATGCATCGCTTGATTCGAGATCACCTGGAACAGGTGCTTGCGGCGCCGGGAGGGAATCATTCCGGCTCCGCGCCCAACTCAGCGGACGTTAAGGAATCGAACGCCCATCTGGCGGAATGTGAAGCATGCCGTGACGAGATTGCGGCCATGCGCGAGCAGGCGGAGATGCTGCGCGAACTTCGCGCGGATGTGGAGCCTCGCCCGGGCTTTTACGCCCGCGTGCTGGAGCGCATAGAAGCGCAGGGCGCGGGCTCCATCTGGAACGCCTTCTCGGAGTCTGCGTTCAGCCGGCGCATCGCGGTAGCCTCGATGGCGCTGGCGCTGCTGCTGGGCGTATACCTGGTTGCCACAGAACCGCTTCAGACCCGCTCGACAGCCAACGCGCCGATCCCAATTTTTATTGGAACAGATCAGTCCGGCATGGAGCTTTCGAGCGCAGGTCTGCCGGACCGGGACGCGGTACTGGTAAATTTGGTCACCTACCAGGAGCAGTAAGGCATGATGGTAGCGGCCGAACGGGCACCCTGGCAGAACCCGCGTATCGTGACGACGCTGATGCTGGTGTTTCTGGCCGGCGCAGCGACCGGCGCGATCTCCATGCGCTTCGGAATCCACGGCTGGCTGCATCCATCTGCTGCCGCCGTGCGGCCGGCCACGCGCGATGCGGTGCTCAACCGCTTCAAAACGGAACTCGATCTCGACCGTGCGCAGACCGAGAAACTTTCGCTGGTCCTCGACGACTATCGCCAGTACTATGAAAGCCTCCAGGAACAGCTCGACGATCTGCGCTCGACCGGCAAGGAGCGCATTTTGCAAATCCTCAATCCGGAGCAGCGGATCAAGTTCCAGAAGATGATGACCGATCTTGCGCCTCAGCTTGCCGGCGACGAAAAATAAGCCCCGGCCGGGTAAACTGATTCCTTGGCCCATGCTTTGTTGATCACGGGATCGCCCGCGTCCGGCAAATCCCGTCTCGCTCTCGAACGATTCCTGTCGCGCCCGGATTCCATCTTGCTCACGCCCAGCGCGACGATGGCGGAGCACATCCAAAACGATCTCGCGCGCGCTAACGTTGCCCTGCGGCCGTCTCGCGTCCTGACGTTGGCGCGATTTCTGGATTCGAGAACGCGGCTCGCGGCTGCTCCTGAAGCGGTGCTCCGGTTTCTGATTCAGGACGCGATCGAGCGCTTGCGTCCGGCCTCTTTCGGCGCCGTCGCAGCGTTCCCGGGATTCTATCGCGCACTCGCGGCACTGATCGAAGAAGCTCCCCGCACCGCTCTCGGCGGCTCCTACTCGAAAGACCTCGCGCTGGTATTTGAGGAGGTCGAAAACAGTCTTGCGGCGCGAGGCATGGGTTTGCGCAACGCGCGCCTGGCCGCGGCGCAGACCGATCCGGATTCCCTGCCCGCCCAAATCGTGCTGGATGGCTTTTTCTCCTTCGCGGGTGCCGAATTAGCGTTCCTGGGATGGCTGGGGGGAAACCGCGACGTCGTCGTCACGCTTCCGCAAGCGGCGGCGGAGCGCGAAGCTCTGCTCGCTCTCGGCTTCGCCGAGCAGCGCCTCGCGGAAGTCCATCGCCATCCCCGAAGGCTGGCGTTTCGCGCGCCTACCATCGACCAGGAAGCCGAAGAGATCGCACGCCGCATCCTCGACGAGGCCGCGCGAGGCCGGCCATTCCGCGAAATGGGAATCATCCTTCGCACGCGGGAGCCTTACGGTTCTGCACTCAAAACCACGCTCTGGCGCTTCGGGATCCCGGCACGCTTTTATTTCGCCGATGCGTTGATCGATCATCCCGCCGTCGCATTTCTTTCCGGAATTCTTCGCTCGATGCTCGAAGGATGGGATCACGAGCGGCTGCTCGGTGCGCTGCGCATGCCGGTTTCGGGGCTTGGCGCGACCGCGGCCGGCGATCGTTTCGATTTCGACCTTCGGGAGCAATTGCCCGGAGCAGGCTTGCCGCTGAACATTGCGAATCCTCCGCCTATTCTGGAGTCGCTCGCGCAACTCGATCGATGGCGTCATGATCGCGTTGCGCCGAAGGAATGGGCCGCGCGATTCCGGTTTCTTCGCTCGCTGGTCCCCGATCCGGTCATTCCCGATCCAATGGTTGGCGATTCGATTTCGCGCGAGCGGCTCGACATTCTGCGATCCACCGCCGCCGCGCTCGATCTGTTTGACGCGGTTGCCGATCAAACCGCCGAGGCCCGGTCTGACCGGCATAACGTTTCTCTCGCCGAATTCTGGAACGATTGTGAGGCCGCGCTGTCGCTCGAGCCGCTGCGACTCGTGGATCGCCGCCGCAATGTGGTGCACGTGATGGACGTCTTTGAAGCGCGCCAGTGGGAGTTGCCGGTGGTGTTCGTGTGCGGCCTGGTGGAGCGCCACTTCCCGCAGTATCATCGCGAAGATCCGCTGCTCAACGACGCCGCGCGGCGCCGCGCGGGTCTTAGAACCTCGGCCGATCTCCAGAGCGAAGAGAGATTCCTGTATGAACTCGCTACGACGCGCGCTAGCGAACAGGTGATCCTCAGCCACGCGCGGTTCAACGAGAAAGGCGACGAAGCGATCCCGTCGTTTTTTCTTCAAGACGTCGAGGCCGCGCCGTGCGGCCCGCGCGTCCGTCCGCGCCCGCGGCGTATTCCCAAGGCGCCGACGCGATGTTCCATCGACGAGTCCGCGTTGCGCGACCGGCTTGCGGAGCAACACTGCAGACTTGCGCCGACTTCGATCGAATCGTTTCTGCAATGCCCGTTTCAATTCTTCGCCGCCAAGACGCTGGGGCTTCGGCTGCGACCCCGCGCCTCTCGCGATCGTCTGAACGTCCTTCTGCAAGGCGCCATCCTGCATCGGGCGCTGGCGGAGCGCATGCGCCTGCCGCTTTTGGGCGCGGCCGTCTTCGATGAAATCTTTCACGACGAATGCCGCCGCGCGAACGTCCCGGCGACGTATCGGACAGAGGCGGTGCGGCTCGAATTGCTACGCAACTTCGAGGCATTTTGGGAAGACGGTCGGGTTGCGCCCGGATGGCCGAGCCGTGTCGAGGAAGACTTCAGTTTCGCCCTGAATCCGCTGCTCGCGATTCGGGGACGCATCGATCGAATCGACGTCGGCCCGCGGAATCAGGCGCTGGTGATCGATTACAAGTACAGCACGGGCGACAAAATCCGCGATCGCGTGGAGGAGAACACTGCCGGCAATCAGGTGCAGGCCGGGTTGTACCTGGCGGGTGCGGAAAAACATTTCGGCCTGGATCCGTTGGGGATGCTGTTTTGCGGCCTGCGCAAGGAAGTAGTTTGGGATGGATGGCACGCCGCCATGGCCGGCCTCGAAAGCATCGGCAAATGCTCGACGCGCGCACGCCTTCGGGAATTGATCGACGGCGCGTTGCGGAAGGCCGAAGAGGCCTTCGAGGGGATCGCCTCCGGACGGGTCGCGCCACAGCCCGCCGACGAGTCCAAATGCAAGTGGTGCGATTTTCGCGACGTCTGCCGCAACGAGACAGTCGTGGCGCAAAAGGGCGCTGCGCGATGACCCTGAGTTCCGATCCCCTCAGCACGGATCCCCTCAGCATTGACCAGCGACGCGCGGTGGAGCGGACCGGGCAGGACGTGTGCGTGGTCGCCGGACCCGGTTCCGGCAAAACCCGCGTTCTGATCGAGCGATTCGCGTGGCTGGTGGAACGCCGCGGCGTCGACCCGTCGCGCATTCTCGCGATCACCTTTACGGAAAAAGCCGCGACGGAAATCAAGCAGCGATTGATCGATCGATTTGCGGGACGTGCGGAATTGCGGGAGGCGATCGAACGCGCGTGGGTCTCTACCATTCACGGCTTTTGTGCGCGCCTACTTCGGGAAAACGCGATTGCGGCCGGCGTGGCGCCGGATTTTGCGGTGATGGACCAGGCTCCCGCGGAACGCATCGCACGGGAGTCCGCCGAAGAGGTTTTGGATGCGCTGTACCGGGAACGCCCCGGCGACTTGCGCCGTCTTCTCGACGCGCTGGATCTTTCGACGCAAGACGACGGGCCCCAGCCCGACCTCGCGCGAAGCCTTCTGGATGTATACGAAGGGCTGCGTGTCTCGGGACTTCGCGAGCTTCCCGAACCCCGCGCATCCGCGGAAATATTTGATGCGGCGCGCGGCCTGGCTCTGATGGCGTTGACCGATCGTGCGCCGGTGAACACGCCGAAACAGGAGGAGGGGCATCGAAAGCTGCGCGAATGGGCCGCACAATTCCTCGCTCTTGCGATGGAGCCTGTTACGCCCGATCATTTTCGCCTGGCGAAGCTCGGCGTGAATCTTGGGCGCCTCAAGAAGGGCAGTCGAGCGCGGCAGGCCGCCACCGATCTCAAAAACGATGTTCTGCCGGGCTTCGAAGCCGCGCTGATCGCATGGTGGAACGCGGGATTGTTGGATCTGCTGCGAGAAGCGGTGGCGCGCATCGCCGCCGTGTACCGCGCCAAGAAGCGCGATCAATCGGCACTCGATTTTTCTGATCTCGAGGAGGAATCCATCCGTCTGCTCGAATCGAACGTTGGGATCCGCGGGGAAACAGCCGGACGTTTCGAGGAGATCCTGATGGACGAAATGCAGGACACCAATCGTTTGCAATGGCGTCTGCTCGATCTGATCCGGCAAAAATTCTTCGCGGTGGGCGACGTAAATCAATCGATATACGGATTCCGCTATGCCGAGTCCTCTGTGTTCCTGGAATATCGCGAGCATCTGCGCGCAGCCGGGGGCGCGGTCGACGATTTGCGGGAGAATCACCGCAGTTTCGCTTCCATTCTGAACACCGTTTCGAGGATGCTGGATGGCCAGCCCGGCATCGAGCCGCGGCCTCTGTTGGCAGTGCGCGGGGAGGGTCCGCAAGCCGTCGAACGATTGGCCGGCCGCGGCGACGACGCGATCGACGCTGAAGCAAGCCTGGTCGCTTCACGCATCCGCAAACTGGTGGATGCGAAGGAATACGATTTTGGCGATATCGCGATCCTGGTTCGCACCCTCAGGGCGACCGAGCCGTTTGAGAAGGCCTTCGATCGCTTCGATATCCCGTTCCTGGTGAGCGGCGGCCGCACGTTTCTGGAAGCTCGTGAAATTCGCGACCTGCTTGCGCTGCTGGCTGCGCTGGTAAATCCCCTGGATGACGTCGCGCTGATCGGCGCATTGCGCAGTCCTTTCGCCGGCATTTCCGATGAGGAACTGTTTCGCGCGGGCAGGGAAGGCTGGCTGCGCGAATTCGATCAGCGCTTCGGGCGGCTACGGAGACTTGCCGGATTCGTCGCGCCGGATCGTTTGCTCGCCGAGGCGGTCGATGAGTGCGGATATTCCATCTGTTTGCCCGATCGCGCGCGCGCCAACATCGAAAAATTCATCGCCCACGTCCGCCGCGAACACGCCGATCGCCGGCGTCCTCTCGCGGAACTCGTCGACGATCTGGAATCGTTGCGCGCGATGCAATCGGAGGCGGAAGCTCCACCGGCCGAAGCGGGAGACATCGTGCGGCTCATGTCGATTCACGCCGCCAAAGGACTTGAATTTCCGGTGGTCTTCATCAGCGCGCTGCAGCATGGGCCGGACCGGCGCAAACCGGTGATCGCGTTTTCTTCCGCGCACGGGCTGGGAGCGAAGTGGCGCAATCCCTTAAGTGGGAAAGGGGTATCCGACACCGCACACGCCGCAATTTCTGAAGAGAGGAAGACGAAAGAAGAGGCCGAAGAGAACCGCCTGCTCTATGTTGCGATGACCCGCGCGAAAGATCGCCTGTATCTCAGCTACGCCGAGCGCCGCAATGCGTCGCCATGGCAGAAGCTGGCGGAGTCGTCCATCGAGCAGGTGACCGTTGCGGATCACGCCCTGGATCCGCCCGCTCCGCGCCTTTCCCTGGGTGGGAATGCCCCGGCCGAGGGGCTGCTCGATCCACCGGAGATCCCGCACCAGCACGATTTCGCGGTCGCGGTCACTGCAGTCGCGCAGTTCCACGCGTGTCCGCGGAAGTATCTGTTAGGCTCCGTTTCCGGCGCGCCGCGTCCGGCGGCTGGACAAGCAGCCCCCGGTGCGCCAGCCCCCGGTGCAGCAGCCTCCGGTGGAGCAGGGACGGGATTGGGGACGGGCCTGGCGGTGCATCGCATCCTTGCAGGAGCCCCCGCGGAATCCGAGGAACAAGCGGAACTCGCCGGCCGATTTACGAACAGCGAACTCGGACGCCGCGCCGCTCGCGCAGACCGGATCGAACACGAATTCGACTTTGTGTTTTCGATCGGCGACGTGATTTTGCGCGGGCAGATCGATCTCTGGTTTGAAGAATCGGGCGAACTGATCCTGGTGGATTATAAAACGGACCTCGAGGAATCGTCGTCGGCGACGTATGCGCTCCAATTGCGCCTGTATGCCCTGGCGCTCGAACGATACGCGGGCCGGGCGCCGGATCGGGCGGTGCTTTATTATTTGCGCACGAATCGCGCGCTGGAAGTGAGTTTGGAAGCGGCGGCGCTCGACGAGGCACGGTCGGCGGTGGCGGAATTCTCCCATGCACAGGAGCGGCTAGAGTTTCCGTTAAAGCCAGGGGAACAATGCCGGCGGTGCGGGTTCTTTCAAAATCGCTGCCCGGCGCAGCTTTCGCCGGCGCAAAAGGGTTGATTTTCAGTCGGGATCAAGCGCGCGCAGTAGAGCGGCGGGCTTTTTTTGCGCGGCCATTTTTCTTTCGAGCGCGCTCCAAAGCCGCGCCTTTACGTCCTCCGGTATGCTCTGAGGCTGCACGCCCTTATAGATTTGCAGCGTCCTTTCGGTGGTGTCGACGATCACAAAGCAATTAGGACATTCCGAGACGTGCGCGGCCAGTCTGCGTCTCAGATCCGAATCGCAGTTCGGGTCGAGATAATCATTCAGTTCCTGAAGGAACTGTTTACAAGTTAGCAAAGACGTCTTCCCCCTTCCGCTTGAACTGGCGGGTTAACTTCTCCCGGAGAGCTAAGCGGGCCCTCAGCAATCTGCTCTTCACCGCCGGAATCGAAATGCCCAGCGTTTCCGCCGTTTCCTCAGTGCTCAGTTCTTCGATGTCACGAAGCATGAAAACGGTGCGAAAATCAGGTTTCAAAGTTTGTATCGCCTGATCGAGGATTTCCTGCAATTCCTGGCGGGAATAGCGCTGTTCGGGATTGTCGTCCCACACAGCGATCTCCCGTGCCACCATTTCTTCGCCCGTATCGACGGGCTCGTCGAGCGGAACCGTGCGGTCGCCCTTGCGCTTGCGCAGCTTCATCAGCGCTTCGTTGACCGCAATGCGGACGATCCAGGTATAGAATTTCGAATTTCCCTGGAAGGTGTCCAGATGCTCGTACGCTTTTAAGAATGCCTCCTGCAAAACGTCCTCGGCGTCCTCGTCATTTTGCGTGATATGTTTCGCCAGCCGGTAGATTTTCCGCTCGTAGCGATTGACGAGGGTCGTGAAGGCCGCCGCATCTCCCGCCCGGGCTCGAACCACCAAATCGGATTCGTCTGTCTCCGGCGATGTTGCGGGCAAGAATGGCTCGGCGGACATCTCTTTTGAATATAGCAGCGGTGAATCCAGATTGCCTGACGTCACCTCTCACGGCCTCGAATTCTATTCCGCATTCTCCGCGCGCGAATCGCCGCAGCAGTTGCGACCGGCTCGGCGGCGCACGGTGAGAGAATGAAGCATGTCTTCCACGCTCGTACCCAGCGCTTTGGATGCTAATACGCAGGCCTTTCCGGTCCTGACTGCGGCGCAGATCGATCGCATTCGCCCGGCCGGCCGCTTGCGCAATGTGCAGGTCGCCGAAATCCTGTTCGCGCCTAACGACACGGCGGTTCCGTTCTTCGTGTTGTTATCGGGCCGGATGGAAATCGTCCAGCCGGACCTTGGGGGCGAGCACCTGGTCGCCAAACATGGTCCCGGCGAGTTCACCGGCGAGATGACGATGATCTCCGGGCAACGGTGCCTGGTGCTGGGGCGCGTGACGGAGCCCGGCGAGTTTCTCGAACTGAGCGGAGACGCGCTGCGTTCGCTGGTCGCCAGAGACGCGGAACTCAGCGAGATCCTGATGCGGGCGTTTATTCTGCGCCGGCTCGCGCTGATCAGCAAGGGCTATGGCAACGTGGTCCTGATGGGGTCGCGCCACTCGGCGCAGACGCTTCAGTTGCGCGAGTTTTTGAGCCGGAATGGACATCCGTACACTTATGTCGATCTGGACGCCGACCGGACTTCGCAGGACTTGCTTGACCGTTTCGAAGTGAAGGCGTGCGAAGTGCCGGTGGTGATCTGCAACGGCCGCACCGTTCTGCGCAGCCCGTCGATTCAGGAACTGGCGAACTGCCTGGGCTTCAACAGCAGCATCGACGAAGCGCGCGTGCGCGACGTGGTCATCGTCGGCGCCGGGCCGGCGGGGCTGGCGGCGGCGGTTTACGCGGCTTCGGAAGGGCTCAACGTTCTGATCGTGGAGACGAGCGCTCCCGGCGGGCAGGCGGGATCGAGCTCGAAGATCGAGAATTACCTCGGCTTCCCGACGGGAGTCTCAGGACAGGAACTGGCCGCGCGCGCTATCACCCAGGCGCAGAAATTCGGAGCGAAGATGATGATCGCGCGCAGCGTGGTGCGGCTCAACTGCAGCCATCTCCCGTATGAAGTGGTGCTTGACAGCGGAGAGGCGCTCGCGGCGCGCGCGATCGTCATCGCCACCGGCGCGCAATACAACAAGCCGCGGCTCGAGAATCTCGAAAAATTCGAAGGCGAAGGCATTTATTACGGCGCCACGTACATCGAGTCGCAGTTATGCGGAAACGATGAAGCCGCCGTGGTCGGAGGCGGAAATTCCGCCGGGCAAGCCGCGGTGTTCCTTTCGCAGACCGCGCCCCGGGTGCACATGGTGGTGCGGGCGGGCGAATTGTCGAGCACCATGTCGCGCTACCTGATCCAACGGATCACGGAGAACCAGCGCATTGAGTTGCATTTCAACACGGAGATCATCGGCCTCAAGGGCGGCGCGCATCTGGAGCGCGTGGTTTGGCGCGATAAGACGACGGGCGACGTCTCGACGCACGACATTGCGCACTTGTTCGTCATGACGGGAGCATCGCCGCGGACCGAATGGCTGCGGGGCTGCCTCGCGATGGACGACAAGGGCTTCGTGGTGACAGGCCGCGATCTGGATGCCGCAAGCGCAGCCGACGGAAATCCGGGCTGGCCGCTGCCTCGCGCTCCGCAAATGCTCGAAACCAGTCTGCCCGGCGTGTTCGCCGTGGGCGACGTTCGCGCGGGCAACGTCAAACGCGTAGCCTCGGCGGTCGGCGAAGGAGCGATCAGCATTCATATGGTTCATCGGGTGCTCGCCGAGCAATAGCAGGACGGTTTCTCGCGTCGCCGGGATTCGATATACTTTGCCATGCATGGATCGAATTCCTTAAGGAGACTCGAATGACCAATCGACGTTCTTTTCTCGCGACACTGGGGGCCGGCTGCGCTCTGGCGGGCAAGTCCTTCGCGCAACGGCAGGATGCGGAGCTTTTCTGGACGGTGGAAACGACGTCGGGAAAAGTGCAGGGAATCGCCAACACCGGCATCAAGGAATTCAAGGGGATTCCGTACGGCGCGCCGACGGGCGGTAAGAATCGATACATGCCGCCGCAAAAGCCCGCGTCGTGGAGCGGCGTTCGGGAGTGTTTCGGTCACGGAGAGATTTGTCCGCAGACGCTGGCGAGCCTGAACAGCGATTACGCCATGCTGATCCAATGGGATCTCCATGTCGGAGGCATGGGCGAGGATTGCCTTTCGCTCAACGTCTGGACTCCGGGAGTCAACGACGGAGCTAAGCGAGCCGTGATGGTTTCCTTTCACGGCGGCGGCTTCGCAACCGGATCGGGCAATGGCCCGGGATACGACGGCGCCCAACTGGCGAAATACGGCGACGTGGTCGTGGTGACAGTCAATCACCGGCTGGCGAGCTTCGGCTATCTCCATCTGGCCGATCTCGGCGCTCCGTCCGAGTTCCAATACGCGGGCGTGGTGGGAATGATGGACCTGGTCGCATCGCTCGAATGGGTGCGTGACAACATCGAAAAGTTTGGCGGCGATCCGTCGAAGGTGATGATCTTCGGCCAGTCCGGCGGCGGCGCAAAGACGTCGACCATGCTCGCCATGCCTTCGGCCAAAGGGCTGTTTCACAGCGCGGGCGTGCAAAGCGGATCCACCATCCGCTCGGCCACGCGCGAAGCGGGCACACGATCGGCCGAAGCGCTTCTGGCGAAGCTGGGAATCGCCAAGGGAGACATTCCCGCGATTCAGAAAGTTTCCTGGCAGCAGATTCTCCAGGCGCAGACCGCTTTAGGAGCGGGCGCCGGATTCTCGCCCGTCGTCGATGGGAAAATTCTTCCTCACAATCCGTTCGATCCGACGGCGCCGCCAGAGTCCGCCGACGTCCCGGTGATCATTTCGACAGCGCTCGAAGACGCGGCGCTCGGGTTGACCAATTTCGATCTGACCGAAGATGGTCTGCGCGCGATGATGAACCAGCGCTATGGCGCGAAGGCCGAGGAGATACTGAGGCTGTATCGCGACCGGTATCCGGACAAGTCGCCGTTCCTGATCCAGGCGGAGATTGTCACGGATGCGGGCATGCGCCGTAACGCCATCCTGCAAGCGGAGCGGAAATCCGAGATGGGCAAGGCTCCGGCGTACATGTATCTGTGGGCGTTTGCGAGTTCGGGTTTCGGCGGCAAATTCGGCGCCGTCCACGGGACCGACGTTTCCGCGTCCTTTTATAACTTCCGCGATGGCGTGGGCGGCACGGGATCGACGCAGGAGAAGGCGGTGTGGCAGCGATTCGCCTCCGCTTGGGTTTCGCTGGCGAAGAACGCGAACCCGAACAATCCGAAGGTGCCGAATTGGGCTCCCTACGATACGCAAAAACGCGCGACCATGATTTTCGACAACGAGGTCCAGCTGGTGGAGGATCCGCGCAGCGAGATTCGAAAGTTCTGGGCGGATATGCCCGCCCCGGGAGCAGCGCGCAGTTGATCCAGGAAATGCGTGAACATTCCCTCTCTGGGATTTCCTAAGTAAACAAAGCCCTGCTGGCCAGAGTCTGGGTAAAAACAGGGATTTTTCCCCCGGCATGACTGCCGGGGCTTGCTCGGCCCTTGCCGCTCAACGACATCGTCAAGCCCTGCCAGTGCCATGGAGGGGTCGCACGGACCTGATAACAGGTTCTTGATTTCTGCAACGCATCAGGTCAAAGTAAGCTGGTACGGATGAACGCGGCCAGTCTTTCTTTCGACAACCTTGAACGCTACGGCGAGTACCGGAAGCTGTATTTCGAGGGGAACTCCTGGACCAACGCCGATCGTCTCCGCTATGCCGGATCGCTCGCGGCCGTGCTTCGCGATTGCGGAGTCGAACCGGGCGATCGCGTAGCGGTGATGATGCCCAATTCGCCGGAGGTGGAATCCGCGTTTCAGGCGATCTGGATGCTTGGCGCGGCGATTCTTCCGATCACACCGCAACTGGTGGCGCGAGAAGTCGGGTACATGCTCCAAGACAGCGGGGCGCGCGTGGTGTTAACCTCGCCGGCGCTCGCCACGCGCCTCAGTGAGGCTTGGGCGGCGACTCCTTCGATCCGTCATCTGCTCGTTTTCGGCGCCTCGGACGCGAAACGCGTTATCGATATCGCGGCACAGGTTGCCTCCGCGCCCGTAATGGATTCGATGGTTGACCGGGCCGCGGACGACCTCGCTTTGCTGCTCTACACCTCCGGAACCACCGGCCATCCGAAGGGAGTGATGCTCACCCACGGCAATGTGCTGAGCGGCGTGGAAGCGGCCTTGCTGAAGAGTCCCGGCATGCCGCGCGAAACGCTGCTCCAGCCGCTGCCCCTGAGCCACGTTTACGGAGTGATGGTGATGAACGTCAGCAACGTTTGGGGCTGGACCACCATCCTGATGCCGCATTTCGAAACCGCACGCGCGCTCAAGCTGATCGAGCGGTACAAGCCCACTCGAATGTCCGCGATCCCGACCATGCTTGTGTACCTGATCAATTCGCCGGATCGCGAGAAGTACGACACATCGAGCCTGGCCCACGTCACTTCCGGCGGCGCGTCTCTGATCGAGTCGGTGCGAACGGAGTTCGAACGCCTTTATCATTGCGCCGTGCATCAGGGCTATGGATTGTCGGAAACGGCAGCCGTCGCGACCGGCTATGGCTACGGGGAAGCTTACCGGCCTGGGTCCGTGGGACGAGCGCTGCCAGGAATGGAATTGCAGATCCGCGATTTGCTCGGCCGCGCATTGCCGGCGGGTGAGTGGGGCGAAATCGCCATCCGCGGCCCTGTGATCATGAAGGGCTACTGGAACAATCCACAAGCGACGCAGGCGGCGCTGGCCGGCGGATGGCTGCTCACCGGAGATATCGGCTACCTCGACGCGGACGGCTTCGTATACATCACCGATCGCCGGAAGGACCTGATTATCAAGGGCGGCGAGAACATTGCCTCGAAAGAAGTGGAAGATGCGCTGCACAGTCATCCTTCCGTGGCTGAAGTCGCGGTCGTCGGCATTCCCGACGACACCCACGGAGAGAATATTTGCGCCGTCGTTGTTCTCAAACCGGGCAGCAAGGCGAGCGCTGAGGAACTGCTGGAGCATGCGTCGCGCTCCATTACAAAGTTCAAGCTGCCCGCGCGGATTGTGTTTGTCGACGCCTTGCCGAAGAGTCCGGTGGGCAAGATCTTGAAGCGCGAGATCCGGAGGCAGCTCTCAAGATGATTACGCTTTACTCGATCAACTGATCGCGAGTCATCGCAGGACCTGTCGCCGGCTGTTTACTTTCACCGGCGCTCCATCCAAAATGGAAACTTGTCGCTATGTGGCTGCTGATTGCGGTGATTGTTTTCCTGCTGCTTATCCTGAACCTTTTTCAGTGGCGACGGGATTTCGAACGAATCCGCAAATTGGACGCGGCACGAAAGAAGATCTCATTCGAGGATCTTGGCGACCAGGCGCCGCTGGTGAGCTTTCTGTTGGCTGCCTGGAACGAAGAGTCTACCCTGCGGCCCTCGGTGGATGCGGTTCTGCACCTGGGCTATCCCAATCTCGAAATCGTAGTATGTGCGGGCGGGACGGATCGAACCTGGCAGATCGCTTCCGAATTCAGCGATTCACGTTTGATTCTCCTGAACCAGCAGCCGGGCGACGGCAAGCAAAAATCTTTGGCGCGATGCCTCAATAGAGCTTCGGGCGAGATCATCTATCTTCTCGACGCAGGCGGTCAAATCACCGACTCGGCGTTCGCTCGGATGCTCGGTCCGATCCTCAGCCGCAACGAACAGGCCGTAACCAGCATTCCTTGCACGCCTTTTCCCGAGCAACTCGCGAGTCCTTTCGTCGTGAGTCAATGCGCTTGCCGGGTCTACACCTCGATTTATCAACCCGAGTACTGCTCCGGATTGTCGGGAGCGAACAGCGTCATTCGACGCCCGGCGCTCGAACAAGCAGGCGGTTTCCGCGCCGAGCTTGGGGCTGGCGGAGACTACGATCTCGGCAAGCATTTGGTGCGCGCAGGCATCCGAATACGTTATGACGCCCGCGCGTCCTTTCCGATTGAGTTCCACACGAAGCTAGGGGCCTATCTCCGCCAACAGGCACGTTGGCTGCGCACCGTGGTGATCCACGGCATTCGCTTCCGGGCATATCGCGAAGTGGCTTCCTGCCTTCTCACTTCCCTGGTGGGATTGGCGATGCTGGTGCTCCCGTTTCTGGCGCTGGCGGCGGTGTTTCTGGGGATCTCGTCCGCGATCGTCCGAATTTGCGCCACGGCCTGGGCAATCGGCTTAGGGCACGCGTTCTTATCGCGGCTGCGTTACTTGAAAGTGGCTGCTTTGTGGCTTGGCATCCGCGTGCATCGGAATACTGTGGCGCTGCTCCCGGTATTTCTCCTGATCGATTTCCTGGCCTGGACGATTCCGCTCTTCCAGTATCCGTCGAAACAATGGCGGCACCGTTGGTGAGCCTCGTGCCGGATATCTCGTGCGAATTATGCAATGATCTCTAAATGAACAAAGCGACACGACCGCGATGGGGCACGTGGCAGTCCACGGTCTGGTCGCTTGTGGGGCTGGGGGCCGGCGTGGCCATCGGAAGCGTTTTGGGATCGCACGCCGGCGCCCATACGAACCCGCTGTTGACCACGCTGAACGGGATCGGCACGCTGTGGGTCAATGCGCTGCGGATGGTCGCCCTGCCGCTGGCGGTTGCCAATACCGTTTGCGCGATGGCGCGCGAGAGAACCGGCCGGGCTGCAAGCCACCTCGGCGGCGCTGTGGCCATCTACATGGCTCTGCTGCTGCTCGGCGCGGCGATCGTACTGCTGGTTGTGCCGCCCCTGATGCGCGCGACACCCGTAGACCATTCCGCAATTGCGGCGCTCAGCCGGACGGCGTCCGCTGAAGCCCGGAAGCTGGCCGCTCAGCCGAGTGAAGCGCCCGGCCTCGGCGACATAGTGGTCGGCCTGGTCCCCCGCAACCTATTGCAAGCTGCGGTCAATGAAGATTTCCTGCGGCTGCTCATTTTCGCCATCCTGTTCGGACTGGCGCTGCGCCAGATCAGCCTGGAAAAAAGAGGCACGGTGATCGGGTTTGTCGAAGGGGTCACGGAGACCCTGATGGTTCTGGTTCGTTGGATCATCTGGTGCGCGCCGCTAGCGATGTTTGCCCTTGCGGCCACCTTCGCGGCCAGCTCCGGCACCCGTCTGGTAGGGATCCTCGGCCGGTTTGTCTTATTGGAATGCGGCCTGATGCTCGCGTATGTGCTGCTTCTGTATCCGCTGACGATGGTGGCCGGTGGGCTGTCCTTCAGGAGATTCGCCAGTGCGGTTGCCGGCCCGCAGATGGTGGCGGTCAGCACGCGATCCTCGCTGGCCGCTCTTCCGGCGATGCTGGTGGCCGGCGAAAAAATGCGGCTCTCCGATCCCGAGCCGGCACGCGCCGTTCTACCGATCGCCGCGGGATTGTTCAAGGTGAATCGGACCACCAGCGCGCTCTGCCGGGTTCTGGTGATTTGGCATTTCTGGTCGGTACCGGCGCAGCCGGTGCAGATCTACATTTTTATCGCGACGGTCATTCTTCTCAGCTTCTCCGACCTGGGATTGCCCGGCGGCACGCAATTCCACACGGTGCCCGCATATCTGGCCGCGGGCTGTCCCATCGAAGCCGTCGTGCTGCTCGACGTAATCGAACCGCTCTCGGACATCTGCAAGACGCTCTTGAATGTGACGGGCGATCTTTCGGTGGCCGCTATCGTGACCCGATGGTCGGGACGTCCGGTTCGGGCACGGGTGATGGCGGCCGCGGCAACGCAGGCGTCGTGACTTCGCTCACTCGGAGGCGCCTGCGCTCTACGCCGGGGTTTGCCGCTCGCGAACAAAGTCTGGTACGCAGCCACGCGGAGGCACGATGATCTACTTCGCGGTCGATGAGCCACGAGTCCATCTGCTGGAACAGTACCTGGCCGGGTGGGGGCGAACGCTCCGCGACCACATGCGGCAAATCACTTACCCGGCGTTGTTCCGTTCGCGCGCGCTGCCGCGTGGCGCCTGGATTTTTACGTCGCTTGACGCTCTGTCGGACGCCGAACTGCGCATGGTCCATCACATGCAATGCGCCGCGCGGGACGCCAGCCTGCCCGTGTTCAATTTAGCTCGCGAAGCGCTTCACCGGTATGAGCTGTTGCAGATGCTACACGCGCGCGGCGTAAATGATTTTCGCGCGCACCGGGCCGATGGGCCGCTCGAATCCGTGCGTTTTCCGGTTTTCGTTCGGGTCGCCGATGAACACGACGGGAGCCTCACCGAACTGTTGCACGATCCGGCGCAGCTTCGGATGGCGATGGCCTATCTCCGGGTGCGTGGCCTGGAACGTCGTCAACTCCTGGTGGTGGAATTCTGCGAAACGGCCGGCCCCGACAGCTTGTATCGCAAGTACTCCATTTTTCGGATCGGCGAAGCCTACATACCACGCTATCTCCACATCGGCCAACACTGGATGACCAAGGACGGCACACGTGAGGCTGAGGAAAACCTGATTCTCGAAGAACGGGCCTACCTGCGCGAGAATCCGCATGCAGCCTGGGCGCGCGAGATTTTCGAAATGGCGCATATCGACTATG
>DATHCE010000319.1:0-2422 GCA_035319685.1 Bryobacteraceae bacterium
GGGTGTGCGAATCGAATCGGCGATCGACCGGACCGCACGGGCGAGTTCGGCGAAGTTGCCGTGGGAATCGCCGGGCGCGATCGATTGAACCGCTGCGCGCAGGGCACCGAGATCGTCGATAGGCTGGGTCATCAAATGAAGCTGGGAGCCGAAGGCTGCGATTTGCGCCCGCGCCGCTCCCTTTCGAGCAAGAACGTTGAGAGCGGCGTCCTTGGCATCGGCGAGCCGCGAGCCTGCCCGCATGCTGAAGGAGTTGTCGATAACGAGCAGGACGACGCGATTGCTCGCGAGCGCCGCGGCGTTGCGATTGATAAACGGATCAGCGAAAGCGAGAATCAGCAGGATGAGCACCGCGAGCCGCAACGACAAAAGCAGCAGGTAATGCAGCCGGCGATGCCTCGTCGAGGCCTTGATCCGCGATTCCCAAAGCATGAGGGACGGAACGGGCCGCGGGGGGTTTTTCTGGCGCTTGAGCAGATGCAGATACAGCGGCAGCGCGACTCCGGCCAGCGCGGCGAGAAACCAGGGAGCGAACAGACCCATCTAAGACCCGGCCCTCCGCCTCGGATATCGACGCAAATCTCGCGTCTCGGCGGCCTGATGAACCCGGCATGGACATGCGAGGCTGTTTCTCCCCATAGCCCCGCATGTAAATTCGCGGCTTCGATTGCTGCGACCGAGCGCGCCGCTGTTCGCCCGCTCCATCTAAACGATCCCCCATCGCCTGCGTAACCACCACTCTGAGAATCGCAGAAGCAACAGCGCGAAAAAAACGAGTGGAAGATCCCACAAATCTTTCGTCTCACGCATGGTCACGCCCGCCTCCGAAAACGGGATCGATTGCGCAAGCGTGTTGACATGATCCGGCGTCCAATATTGTCCGCCCGTCTGATTGGCGAGCCGTTCCAGCAGCGCACGATTTTGATTGCTATGAAAATTTTCCGCGACCCCGTCCATGCGTTCAAAGGTCAGAACATCGCGGCCCAATTCTCTGCCATCGCGCACAGCCGTGACTTCGGTGAGATACGCGCCCGATTTCGGCGCGGACCAGGCGGCTTCGAACTGTCCGGGACTATCCGGAACCGGCGACATCTCGACAAGCGCGCTGATGCCCGCTGGCCCCAGAATGTGCGCCTCGACTTTCGCGTCGGTCGCGGGGTTGTACTGCAAATCGCGAACATCCGCGGTGATGACGATCGACCCATTATCGAGGAGCACCTGCGATGGAACGGAAGCCGCGACGTGGCCGGGCGTATCGGAAACGAGCCAGCGCAAAAGCTGCTGCCAGAACAGATCGTGCGCGGTGTCGCCCAGCGGCGAACTCATCTGCCAGCGCCAGCTTCCTCCGGTGGCCATGATCGCGGACCGGCCGCGGCCGAAGTTTTCCGTGACCAGAAGCGGGAGCTTGCGCCCCTCCGGAGTGATCATGTTGGCGAGGATGGTCGCGCCGGGTTTGGCCGCGCCCGGATCTTCGTAGTCCATCAGGTACGGCAGTTTTTTCCATTTCTCGGCGTTTGCTTTGGAATCGTCCACCAGGCGCGTGATGATGCTATCGACGCCTGCGGGCGCGAGTTCGGCGGTGGTGTGCGTGGTGCCGTTTTTCGGATCGGCTTCGCGATGGAAAGTGCCGGGCTGCGTCGGCAGGATGGTGGGCAGAAGATCGCTGATCTTGGATGAATTCCACCCTCCATCGGCGAGGTCGAATTGCCCGCCCAGCAGCAGGAGTCCGCCGCCGCGGCGATCCACAAAATCGTGAATGAGCTGCTGCTGAAGCGGCGTGAAAAATCCCGATTCCACCGAGCCGATCACCAGTCCGTGATACGGAAACAAATCCTCGGCGCGCGACGGGAAGCCGGAGGCAAGGTCATCCTTGTTGGTGACGCCCTGGCGATAGGTTTTGTTCTGCGAGGTGCGAACCGTCGACACGATCTGCACCATCCGATCGTCTTGTTCCGCCTGGCGGATGAATTTGTACTCCCAGCGGGGCTCGCCTTCGATGTAAAGGATGCGGCGCGGATCGGAGGAGACGTTGACGATCCGCGTGAGCGCATTGTTAGCGACGTTCTCTTCGCCGGGAAGCGGGGTCGCGGCGATCTGGAGCGTTCGAGCACCCGCCGCGCCGATGTCGAACAGGACCGTCTCGGTCTGCTGGTTCGAGTCGGGACCCAGTGTGATCATGTGCGAAGCGAGAGTTTTTCCCTGCCCATCGGTTAGGTCACGAATGGTCAGAGTGAGCTTCGCGTTCGCGTAGCCGTGATGATGTAAGGTGATTTTCGCGGCGAGGCGCGAGCCGGTCAGCGCCCGCGCGGCGATCACGGCGTCGTCGAGTTCCACGTCGTGCTGCGGGTGCTCGCGTCCGAAGCCGATGGTGTGAACCGGAATGCGGCGCGCGCGGAGCGCGCTGACAGCGTCGTCGCTGATA
>DATHCE010000320.1:0-5591 GCA_035319685.1 Bryobacteraceae bacterium
CCAACGCCAAAACAATTCCCGCCAGAAATGTTGCCGCCGTCATCTGTTCTTTCAGTGTGGCACAGATCGCGCCGCGACGGATCGGATTGTAAGCTGAAAAGATGGATCCGAAACGAGAATTTCTGCGCCACGCCGTGGCTACGCTCGCCTATCGCGGCGGAAAAACCGTTCGCGACGCGCCGCCTTCGTTTGCCGGTTTCGACAACGGCGGAAGAACGCCGGTCCAGATTCTGGCGCACATCGGCGATCTGCTCGATTGGTCGCTGAGAATGGCGCGAGGGAGCCGCGAGTGGAAGGATTCCGCGCCGCTCACCTGGCCGGAGGAATCGCTGCGGTTTTTCGCGGCGCTCGAAGCGTTCGATGCGTATCTGGCATCCGACGCCGGGGTGGCCGCGCCGCTGGAAAAACTTTTTCAGGGGCCGATTGCGGACGCGCTGACGCACGTCGGGCAACTGGCGATGCTGCGAAGAATGTCGGGGAATCCGATTCGCGGGGAAAACTATTACGTCGCCGATATTCAGACGGGTCGAGTGGGTGCGGATCAGGCGAAGGCGGTTCGGACGTTTGATTAGAGACGCTGGGAGAAGATCTGGGAGCGAAGAGATTGCTTGCGGCGCAGTAATAGCGTGAGTGCCCCGACCCCCAGCAGACCGAGTGTGGAGGGTTCCGGCACAGTCGACCCGCTCAACGAGCCGATCACTTGGCTCCCGCTGAGGTCGGTGATCTGCTCTGTGTCCTCGGAGTTGACCTCGACACCTTCGCCAGAGCCTGAGATACACAAACCGCTACCGGCGGTCTGAGCGCAGAAATAATTCTTCCCAGACCCGATGCCCGGATTTTGAAGCAAAAAACCTCCTATGCTGCCGCTGAAATTGAAGAGCAGTTGAGTGGACGTTTCGCTCAGATCAGTTCCCGCGAAATCTATCGCGGAGTTGTTCCCGCTCAAGGGGCCGAGCAAGGTAAACGTGCTAACGCCATCGTTCAAAAGCAGATCCCAGTTGAGAATGTCAGACTGGGCGAGCGTTCCGATGGTTCCATCCGTTTCGATAGTCCCCGTGACGCTTCCTGAGCCTATCGTAAGGTTGACGTTGAAGGTTACCGGGGCCGCAGTACCCAGGGCGGCGCCTAAACAGATGCAGAGCAGAGCCTTGCTACACATATGCCCTCCGAGCCACGGTCACTTTATCACACGTGGTTAAAGTTGTCAATGCACAACCGCTTAAGAATTTCCATTTTGGCCTCCGTGCCGCGTAATCAATACTTCTCGGTATTCAGGGTGATGCTTGCTTGAAGGCCGAAAGCGGGGGACGTTGCGCTGCGACGGCCAGCCGGTACGCCGATTTTAATGCAGCGTTTCAAGCGGCGTCGATTGGATACTTCGAGGCCCTTGGCCGGCATCCTGTCATATCTCCTTTCGAATCTTATATTTCCTTTCGGTTCGACAATGCCAAAAAAAATCGGCATCAGCGGAGGCGATTGGGTATATAATCGCTCGGTAAACCATACGATTTTGTGTAGAATCTGTCGGCGCGCCCAAATGGGGCTTTAAATCCGAGATGCGGATTCCGGAAAAACTTCATGATGGGGAGGACATCAAGATGACAAGGTCCATGCATTACTTGGGTCTGGCGATGCTGGTGGCGCTGGCACCCTTCTCGAAAGCAAATCTAATCCTAAACGGTAACTTTTCGCTGACGAACAACGGCTACAGCGAGACCCAGGCACCGGAAGATTGGACCAATATAGGCGCCGCCGTCCGATGGAGTGATTGCGAACTCAGTCTGGAATACGCCTTCTTATAACGGCAATCTTTATTTCTACGATACCGGCGGATACGGTGACGCACTACCGAACGCCGGCGACGGCATCGAACAGACGGTCACCACCGTGATTGGTACCGAATACAGTCTTACGCTGGGAGTGAGCAACGAGAATGTATCGGGCTCTGGCCCCGAGTATTTGGATATTCTCGTCAATGGGACGTCCATAGGGGAGTTTCTGATGGTGCCCAACTTCAGCTATGGGGAACTGGCTCTGCCCTGGACGACTGAGGAAGTGTATTTTACTGCCACCTCCACATCCTCCACCATTGCCTTCACGGTGCAAGGAAGCAGCCTCGGAGATCAGGACCCCCTGATCGCCGGGATCGACCTCGAAGTGGCCTCGGGCGTGGACGTGGGCTCGGGCGTGCCTGAGCCCGCGACCTGGTTCACTTGCCTTGCAGGATTGGGAATCGTGGCCGCACGTTACCGTAAGTCCAGGACCGCCTGACTCACAATCGTAGGCCATTGCGAGAATTTGCTCCATGCGACGCGTGCGTGTGTTACCGTTCCGTCCATCACCGATCCGGGGCTCAATCCAGCTTCGTTTCGCCGACTAGCGGCTCCCGCCCTGTTCGGTCGGGGTTCTATTCATCACAGCGGGACAAGCGGGGACAGAGATCGCGCGTGAGAGGTTGAGCGGTCGCGCCGCAGGCCATGACGCCGGGCAGCTCGGGGACGGCGGCAAGAAAGCCGGGCTCACGTTCCACGCCGATCTGGAGCGGATGAAAGTCGTGCATCGTCAAGCACATTCCACCTCCAATGAGGGCGATTCCGCTGGTCGAAAAGCTTCCGGAATGCGCTCCGGACTGCTAAAATAAAGGGTACGCGGCTATTTCCGGGCATGCGACCTCAAGGAGAAAACATTGGCTGACCCCCAGGACCCGACGCCTCCGCCACCGCCAGGGCAGATGCCCTTGGGCGGAGATGGAGGCGGGAAAAATTTAATCCCGATCAACATCGAAGACGAGATGCGGCGGTCGTATCTCGATTACGCGATGAGCGTGATCGTAGGCCGCGCGCTGCCCGATGTGCGCGACGGATTGAAGCCGGTGCACCGGCGCATCCTTTACGGGATGAGCGAACTGGGGCTGCATTACAACCGGCCGACGCGCAAGTGCGCGAAGATCACCGGCGAGGTTCTTGGAAAATATCATCCGCACGGTGACGTGCCGGTGTACGACGCGTTGGTGCGCATGGCGCAGACCTTTTCGCTGCGCTATCCGCTGGTGGATGGGCAGGGAAATTTCGGCTCGGTCGATGGCGATCCGCCGGCGGCGATGCGGTATACCGAGGCCAGGCTGTCGCGGATTGCGGCTACGCTGCTCGAGGATATCGACAAGGAAACGGTCGATTTCCGGCCTAATTACGATGAAAGCGAAGTGGAGCCGGAGGTGCTGCCGGCGCGCGTTCCGAACCTGCTGATCAATGGCAGCGAAGGAATCGCGGTGGGGATGGCGAGCAAAATTCCGCCCCACAATTTAACCGAAATTATTAACGCGACCATCGCGCTGGTGAATAATCCGGCCACGCCGCTCTCGAAAATCGCCGAAATGGTGCAGGGGCCGGATTTTCCAACAGGCGGCCTGATACTCGGCCGTGAAGGGATCTACGAATACTTCGCCAAGGGCCGCGGGACGGTGAAGGTTCGCGCCAAAGCGGCGACGGAAAAATTCGGGCGCGACTCGGAAGCGATCATCGTCACCGAATTGCCGTATCAGGTGAACAAGGCCCGGTTGATCGAGCATGTGGCGAGCCTGATCAACGAAAAACGCCTGGAAGGGATGGGCGAGCCACGCGATGAGAGCGATCGCGACGGCATGCGCATCGTGTTCCCGCTGAAGCGCGGCGAGCAGGCCGAAGTAGTTCTGAACAACCTGTACAAGCACACCCAGATGCAGGTGAACTTCGGCGTGATCATGCTGGCGATCGTCAACGGGCAGCCGCGCGAGCTGGGCCTGGCCGACGCGATCAAGCGGTTTATCGATCATCGCGCCGATGTGGTCCGGCGGCGTACCGATTATCTGCTGCGCAAAGCGCGGGAGCGGGAACATATTCTGCTCGGGTTCCAGAGGGCGCTGAACAATCTGGATGCGGTGATCGCGCTGATCCGGGCGTCGAGGTCGCCCAAGGACGCGCGTGAAGCGCTGATGAATTTCATTACGCCGGCCGAAGCTGAAGTGTACGCGAAGCTCGTGGATGCGGATCCGCGTGGTCCCCGCTTCACCGAACGGCAGGCGCAGGCGATCATCGAGTTGCAACTCCAGCGGCTGACCGGCATGGAGCAGCAGAAAATCATCGACGAGCTTGCGGACATTCAGGCGAAAATCAAAGAATATCTGGAGATTCTCGGCTCTGAAGCTGTTTTAAAGAACGTAATTATCAAAGAACTGAAAGAAATTCAGAAGGATTTCGGCGACGAACGACGGACGCAGATCATTGAGGACACCGGCGAGATCAAGCTCGAGGATCTGGTGCAGGTGGAAGACGTTGCGGTGACGGTTACGCGCGGCGGATACCTGAAGAGGACGGCGGTCGATACGTATCGGCGCCAAACGCGCGGCGGCAAGGGGCGGATCGGGATGTCGACGCGCGCCGAAGACGTCGTGGAGCATTTAATTATCGCGTCCACGCACTCTTATTTGTTGACATTTACGAATAAAGGCCGCCTATATTGGACGAAGTTCTACGAAATTCCGGACGCGGGAACTACGGGAAAAGGCAAACACGCCTCGGGTTTGATGAATTTTCAGCCGGATGAGACGCCGACGGCGTTCCTGTCGGTGAAGGAGTTTGTCGAGGGACGCTACATCGTGATGGTGACCAAGCACGGGACCATCAAGAAGTGCGAGCTGACGCAGTTCGATAATCCGACGTCGCGCGGGATCATCGCGATCGGCCTCGATGAGGGCGATGAGCTGCTGAGCGCGCGTCTGACGGGCGGAGAGGAATATATTTTCCTCGCCTCGCACGACGGCATGGCGTGCCGGTTCTCGGAACGGGATGTGCGTGCGATGGGCCGGCCGGCCGTAGGCGTTCGCGGCATGGAGTTGGAAGAAGGCGACTACCTGGTGGGGATGGAAGTGGTCGACAAAGAAGGGCTGATCCTTTCGATTTCCGAAAACGGCTACGGGAAGCGCACGCCGCTGAAGGATTACCGGCTGACGGCGCGCGGGCGCAAGGGCGTCATTAATATGAAGACGACGCCGAGGGTCGGCAAAGTGGTCGCGATTCTTTCGGTCGAGGAAGATTCAGACCTAATGATCATCACCAAGCAGGGGCAGATTATCCGCATCGAATCGGCTTCGATCCGGCAGGCGGGACGGTCGACGCAGGGCGTTCGATTGGTGAACGTCGAGGCAGGCGATCAGGTGGCGGCGGCGAGCCTGATTCCGGAGGCGGACGGCGCGACCAACGGGCAGGAAGATCTGCCGCTGCAATAGGGTTTTGGCTGCGAATGAACGCGAATTAGATTATTTTTTGATTTGGCGTAGACCAGTTTCGGACGGCCAGTAACGGCATTCTCAACATGGGGCGAGCTTGGCAATGGCCGACGTCATCCATGAAGCTGGTCTAGCATGGGCGTTTATACTGGGGTTATATGAGTGAGCCCGGGCTCGACTCCAAGCAGGACACGCTGATCAGTGCGCTGCGCGGGATGCGGAGCGTGATCGTCGCGTACTCGGGCGGAGCGGATTCGGCGTATCTGGCGTGGGCTGCCAAGCAGGCGCTGGGCGATGCGGCGATCGCGATCACGGCGGATTCGGCTTC
>DATHCE010000321.1:0-6644 GCA_035319685.1 Bryobacteraceae bacterium
GGTGGTCAACTCCATGGGCTGACCGCTGACGTAGCTTTCCATGGATCACGATTCTAGCAGATGAAGGCGTTGGGCACGTTGTACAATCTCCACATGCGTACCTCCACGATTTCGCTCGCGATTTTTGCGGCCGGCTTTTTGGCCGCTGTTTCCGGGGCCGCGACCATCGATCAATTTTTGAGCGCGCCGTTTGCCTCCGAACTTCACGCCTCGCCGGGCGGCGGAAGAGTCGTGTGGCTGCTGAATGAACGCGGCGCGAGGAATTTGTGGGTCGCGTCCGCTCCCGATTATAAAGGACGGCGGCTCACATCGTTTAAGGAAGACGATGGACAGGACATCGGGCAGATTCAGTGGAGCGAGGACGGGCGGCAAATTGTGTATGTGCGCGGCGGCGATCTGGAGCATATCGGGACCGACAATCCGAATCCGCGCAATGTTGCGCTGACGCCGGAGCAGGCGATTTGGGTGATCGCATTCGACGGCGGCGCGCCGAACAAAATCGCCGAGGGACATTCTCCGGCGCTATCAAAAGACGGGCACATCGCGTTCGTGCGCAACCGGCAGATCTTCATGACCACGATCAACGGCGAGAAGCCGGTGGAGGTGGTGCACACGAAATCGAATCCGAACAGCCTGCGGTGGTCGCCGGACGGGACGCTGCTGGCGTTTGTGAGCAATCGCGGGGATCACGCGTTCATCGGGGTGTACAAGCCGGGCGACAAATCGCTCGTGTATCTGGATCCGAGTACGGACCGGGATGGCGATCCGGTGTGGAGCGTCGACGGACGGCGTGTCGCTTTCATCCGGCAGGCGAGCGTGACGCGGGCGGGCGGCGCGGGTCCGGTGCGCGAGGCGTTGACGCCGTGGTCGATCCGGATTGCCGACGTCGCCACCGGTGCGGGGCGCGAAGTCTGGCACGCCGATAAGGGACCGGGCAGCCAGTTTCATGCGATGGTCGCCGAGGATCAGTTGATGTGGGCCGAGGCAGATCGCATCGCGTTTGCGTGGGAGAAATCGGGATGGCTGCATTTGTATTCGGTGTCGGCGGAGGGAGGTCCGGCGGCGGAGTTGAGTCCCGGGGAATTTGAGATTGAGCATGTCGCGATGAGCCGCGACCGTCGCGAATTATTGTTTTCCTCGAATCAGGACGACATCGATCGAAAACATATCTGGCGCGTGGCGGTCGCCGGCGGAACGCCGTCGCCGATTCTGAAATTGGGTGAAGAAATCGAATGGCAGCCGGGCGATTTAGGCAACGGTACGGTTGCGTATTTGCGATCGACGCCGAGGGACACGGCGGCCGCGGCGGTCAAGGTGGACGGCGGCGCAGGGAAGGATCTGGCGCCGGATTCGGTGCCGGCTGAGTTTCCGAGAAGCGAAGAGGTGGTTCCGCAGCAGGTGATTTTTCCTGCATCGGACGGGATGATGATTCATGGGCAACTGTTCCTGCCGAAGAACGATGCCGGAAAACACCCGGCTTTGATTTTCTTTCACGGAGGATCGCGGCGGCAGATGCTGCTCGGCTGGAACGAGATGTATTACTACTCGAACGCGTACGGCATGAATCAGTACATGGCGAGCAAGGGATATGTGGTGCTGAGCGTGAATTATCGCAGCGGGATCGGCTACGGGTTGAATTTCCGCGAGGCGATCAATTATGGCGCGACGGGCGGGAGCGAATACAACGACGTGATGGGCGCGGGGCTGTACATGGCGGCGCGTGGGGATGTGGACGCCAAGCGCCTCGGCGTGTGGGGCGGATCCTACGGCGGGTATTTGACGGCGATGGCGTTATCGCGATCGAGCGATCTGTTCGCGGCCGGCGTCGACATGCACGGCGTGCACGACTGGAGCGCGCGCGGAGGCAGCGTGGCGAATCCGGATCTGAATCCGGAAACGCAGCGCGAACAGATGCGCGTTGCCTTCGAATCGTCGCCGATGGCGAGTATCAAGACGTGGCGATCGCCGGTGCTGCTGATTCATGGCGACGACGATCGCAACGTAGCGTTCAGCCAGGACGTGAAACTGGCGGAGGCGCTGCGGGCGAACGGGACTCCCTTCGAGGAACTGATTTTTCCGGACGAGATCCACGACTTTCTGCTCGAACACGATTGGCTGCGGGCGTACAAGGCCGCCGACGATTTCTTCGCGCGGAAAATGAAGTAAGCAAGTTGCCGACGCATTCCGAAGTGATCGCGCGGACGCTTGCGGCGCGCGGGGTCGAATATGTTTTTGGCTTGCCGGGCGGGGAGATCGTCGCGTTTATCGACGCGTGCCGGCGCGAAGGCATCCAGTTCCTGCTGACCGGGCATGAGGCGAGCGCCGCGTGGATGGCGCAGGTGACGGGCGAAATCACCGGCGTTGCGGGGGTGTGCGCGGCGACGCTGGGGCCGGGCGCGACGAACCTGTTGACCGGAGTCGCCAGCGCGTTTCTCGATCGCGCTCCAATGCTGGCGATTACTGCGCAGATTCCGCGGAGCGCGATCGCAACCATGACGCATCAGCGGTTGGCGTTCGATAAATTGTTCGCGCCAATCACGAAGGCGTCGATCGAGGTCGGGGAGGGCGATACCGCGCTCGCGATTGGGTTTGCCATGGATCTGGCCACGGCGCCGCGCCCGGGTCCGGTGCATGTACTGCTCGCGAGCGATGTGGCGATAGAGCAGACGGAAGCGTCGTCCATTGGGCCGAACCATGCGGGGCGAGAGACCGTGGATTTAAAGCAGATCGTCCGCAGGATCGATGCTGCGAAAAAGCCGCTGGTGCTGATCGGGCTGGGCGCGAGGCCGGATGACGCGCGGGCGATTCGCGGGCTGCTCGACCGGCTTCAGGCGCCGTTTCTGGTTACGCCAAAGGCGAAGGGAATTGTTTCGGAAGACGATCCGCGATTTTTGGGCGTAGCTTCCGGAATGGCGATCGATCACGAGATTCTCAAGACTCTATCCCTGGCTGATCTGGTCGTTGGTATCGGGTTCGATCCGGTCGAGTGCGACAAGACCTGGTTCGCACGAACGGAGATTGCCGCGATCGACAACGCGTCGATGACCGGGGGCGATTATCATCCGATGGAGGCGATCGGCGATATTTCGTCTTTGATGGAGCGGTTGCACGTCGAGCCCAAGCCCTGGCCCGAGGAATGGATCGCACAGCGGCGCGCGGCAATGCGGCGTGAACCGGAGAGTGAATCGTCGCCGCTGCGGCTGATCGAGGAACTGCGATCGATGGTTCCGCGCGAGACGATCGTGACCTGCGACGTCGGGTCGCACAAACTCGTGATGGGCCAGTTCTGGCGCGCCTTTGAGCCGGGCACGTTTTTCATGTCGAACGGATTGTCGGGGATGGGATTCGGCTTGCCGGCGGCGATCGCGGCGCAACTGGCGAGGCCGGAAACTCCGGTGCTCAGCGTGGCCGGCGACGGCGGAATGCTCATGATGGTTCACGATCTCGCTCTGATTCGCGAACGGGATCTGCCCATCATCATCGTGGTTTGCAGGGACGGCAGCCTCAGCCTCATACGCGTGAGCGAGCATCGCCGCGGGATTGCTCCTTACGGCGTCGATTTCGCGCCGCCGGATTTCGCGGCCATCGCGCGGGCCTTCGGCATCGGCGCGAGGCGGGTGCGGAGCATCGAGGAAATGAAGCCGTACATCGAGCGGGCGCTCTCGCAGCGGATTCCGTTTCTGATCGACGCGCCGGTCGATTACAGCGAGTATTATGACTTGGTCTGATTCAATTTGCGCTTGGCGAAGGGAATCCCATATGCGGCCGGCGGATTGTGGCCGCGCGCGGCGGCTGCTTTGCGGTAATATTCCATGGCTTTGCCGCGGTCGCCGAGTTTTTCATACGTCTGCCCGAGAAGACATTCGATGAACGGATCCTGGTCGGTCTTCTGCAAATCCGCCAGAGCGGTCTTGTAATCGCCGAGGTAGAACGCGACATAACCGGTCAGATAGGGAAAGAAAGGTTCCTGCTGAGAGCGCAGCCCGGTCATCCGGTCGAGCGCCGACTTGGCCGCGGCGACGTGCTTTTCCGCTTCGGCCCGATTCCCGCGGCGTGCGGCGATGCGCGCCTTGGAGTGCTCCCAACGAAAATCCCACAGCGCCTGGCGGTCGGCGGAGATGTTCGGCTCCTTCAAGCCGAAGTCGTGGCCGCGCTGATACCACTGCGCGGCGGCCTCGAGGTCGCCCGAGTCGATGCACACGCGGGCGGCTTCGTCGGCCATTTCCCCTTCCTGATAAAAGGCGTTGCCGGGACTGTCGTGCTCGCGAGTGACCCAATAGTCGATGACCATTTGCTCGTACTCGCCGGTTTTTTTGCAATTTCCCTCGAAAGCCCAGGACATCGCCATAGCGCGCTGCGCGTTGGCTTTGGCGGATGGCGACGTCGCGGAATCGATCGCTTTCTGAAACACCACGCGGGCTTCGGCGCCTTTGCCGTCGAGATCCAACTGAGTGCCTTCGCTCGATCCGAAGGGCTGCGCACAAGCCGCGAGAGATGCGATGCAACCAGCGCCGATCAGGCGCAGAACAAAACGTGGTACTACGCTCATACCTGCGATTATCGCAAACGGCGCGTGGCGTGATTAAAATGGAGGGACGCATGAAACCCGATCTGAAAAAGCTCGTTCTGATTCTCGCGACGGTATCCACGTCGTTCGCGTTCCAAAGCAAACCAGGTTCGGAAGTGTCGCGGTGGGAGCAGGAAGCGCGGAATATCGACATTATCCGCGACGATTGGGGCATCGCGCATGTCCACGGCAGGACCGATGCCGATGCCGTGTTCGGCATGATCTACGCGCAGGCCGAGGACGACTTCAATCGCGTCGAGGTGAACTATCTGACGTCGTTGGGACGCATGGCCGAGGCGGAGGGGGAATCGAAGATCTATCAGGACCTGCGAATGAGGCTGTATATCAATCCGATCGCGCTCCAGAAGGAATATGCGGAGAGCCCGGCGTGGTTGCAGAAGCTGATGAACGCATGGGCCGACGGGTTGAATTTCTACCTGTATAAGCATCCCGAAGTGAAGCCGCTGGCGATCCGCCGGTTCGAGCCGTGGATGGCGCTAAGCTTCACCGAGGGCAGCATCGGCGGCGATATCGAGCGCATCAATCTCAACCAGCTCGAAGCGTTCTATGGCAAAGGCCCGATCAAAGAGGCGCGGAATCGCAACGCCGACGAACGCGATCCGGAGCCTACGGGATCGAACGGCATGGCCGTCGCGCCTTCGAACACGGCCGATCATCACGCGCTGCTGCTGATCAATCCGCACACGTCGTTCTTCTTCCGGAGCGAATTGCAGATGTCGAGCGATGAAGGGCTGGATGCTTACGGCGCCGTGACGTGGGGGCAATTTTTCATTTATCAGGGATTCAACGAGCGCGCCGGCTGGATGCATACCTCGAGCGGCGTGGATGCGATCGACGAATATCTGGAAACCGTCACGAAAAAGGGCGATCGCTTCTTCTATAAATACGGCAACGAACAGCGGCCGATGGTCGCGACCGAGATCACGGTTCCCTACAAGACCGATCACGGAATGGCCGAGAAAAAATTCACGGTTTATCGCACGCATCACGGCCCGGTGGTTCGCGAAGTGGACGGCAAGTGGGTCAGCTTCCGCATCATGGTGGAACACATCAAGGCGCTGGAGCAATCCTATTTGCGTACCAAGGCTCACGATTACAAGTCGTATCTCGAGACGATGGAGCTCAAAGCGAACTCGTCGAACAACACGATTTTCGCCGATGCCGACGGCGATATTGCGTATTGGCACGGCAATTTTATTCCGCGCCGCGATACGAAATTCGACTGGACGAAGCCCGTGGATGGCTCGAATCCGGAGACGGAATGGCACGGGCTTCTTAATGTCGATGAGACGCCGCATTTGCTCAATCCAGCGAGCGGTTGGCTGTTCAACGTGAACAATTGGCCGTGGTCGGCGGCAGGGCCGAGCAGTCCGAAGCGGGAGGACTTCCCGGCATATGTGGAAAATGGCGGAGAGTCGGCGCGCGGCCTGCATGCGATCCGGGTGCTTCAGAATAAGAAAGATTTCACGCTGGATTCGCTGATTGCGGCAGCTTTTGACAGCTATCTGCCGTGGTTCGAGCAGACGATGCCGGTGCTGATCAAGGCGTGGGACCAGACTCCCGCGGGCAATCCTTTGAAGGCGAAGCTGGCGGAGCAGATCGCGGTGCTGCGCGGATGGGATCTTCGGTGGGGTGCGGGTTCGGTGGCGACCTCACTTGCGGTGTTCTGGGGCGAGGACATCCGCCGGCGGGCGGGCGGCGGGCGAAGAGGCCCTTCGGAAGCGGACATCGCGTCGGCGCCGGCGGAGCAGCTTCTGGAATCGCTGGCGGCCGCGTCCGATAAACTGCGCGCGGATTTTGGGAGCTGGAAGACGCAGTGGGGCGACATCAATCGCTTCCAGCGCCTGACCGGCGACATCGTGCAGCCATTCAACGATGCGGCGCCGAGCATTCCGGTCGGCTTCACATCTTCGCAATGGGGATCGCTCGCCTCCTTCGGCGCGCGCGCGTATCCGGGGACGAAGAAATGGTACGGGACCAGCGGGAACAGTTTCGTCGCGGTGGTCGAGTTCGGCAAACAGGTGCGAGCCAAAGCGGTGACGGCGGGCGGGGAAAG
>DATHCE010000322.1:0-2696 GCA_035319685.1 Bryobacteraceae bacterium
CGTCCACAACATTTCCATCGCGGGTGAAGCCGGCTCGACGTCGCCGCGCTGGGTCACTGGATTACCGCCGCGCGCATTCCATTCGGTGATCCAGATCTCCTTGCCGGGCAGGCGCCGCTCGATATCTCGCAACTCGCGCTCCACGCCGTCGTCCACTCGCCCCATCATTGCCTTCAATCGCGGCATCGCATTGCGCGGCGTCGGCGGCGTCGATCCCGCCTGCGGATTGCCCATCACTTCGCGCAGGCGCGGATAGAGATGCAGCGTAACCGCGTCGAACCACGGCTCCGGCCGCAGCGCTTCGTCCCATTGCCGCAAGCGTTGCGCTCGCCGTCCCCTCGGATGTGCGGGAAGATGAAACGCGGCGGCTGCGGCCTGGACCGCGATCCTGGCGTTCGCGGGCAAGTAGGGCCTGAAGGCGTCGAGATATTGCTTCATGGTTTGCATGCTGGAAGGCTCATCGGGCCAGCGTGCCAGGCTCGCCGGATCGAACCCCATCGCGATCCAGAATTCGTTGCCCAATTCGATCCGCTGCGGAACGGCGCCTTCGGCCGCCAGATGCTTGAACCATTCCACCTGCTCGGCGACGCTCGAGGATTCCAGGTTCGGCACCATAATCACCTGGGCTCCGATCTGCCGCGAGAAAGATTCGTACTGCTCCATCGTGACGCCATGGGGCTTGCCGCGCGCGATATTCGCCGCCACCCGGACCCAGTAGCGCACGTAAGCGGAGCTGTCGGGCCGCGGGGAAATTTCGATCAGCCCGGTGCGCCAGTTGTAGAAGTTGGCATCCGAGCCGCCGGAAAAGCGGTCCAGCCCGATATGCATCGTTTTCAGCGCCGCTATCTTGGCCGGGTCGTCGAGCAGACGTTCATAGAACGCTGTCGTGGAGCCTCCGAAGATGGGCGCGTGCAACTGCCGCGGGCTTCCCTCGGGCTTGAGCATGAGTCGGCCGGCGTCCGCGGGAACGGCGGCGGTAGCGAGGAGACCAACCCCCGCGAGCCGCAACATGAACGACACTCGGCCCATAGGATTTCCACCTCCGCCCCAAAAATCTCGCCCGATTAAACCGCGGGCGTCAATCCCCCAACGCGGGTATTTACGCGATTGCTGAGCAGCCTCGAAAACATCGGCGATTCAACCGACGCGACGTGCGGTTACCCGTCGGCTGACGACTGTTCTATTCTCTCACTTTGAGCGCAAATCGGCTTCACTGTTTATGACCGCTCGTAAAGCCATCCTGCTGGCAGCGATAGCGCTTATCGCCGGCACTTCTTGCTCCATTTTTCGCGGGGCTCCTTCCGGCCGCGCAAAGGAAAGTTCACCGGGTCATTATTCTGGATATACAGAAGCGGAGTTTACCGCGATGAGCCGCTCTTCCTTTTATCTCCCGATGCGCGACGGCGTGAAGATCGCGACCGACTTGTATCTGCCGAGCGGACTCAGCCCAGGACAGAAGATTCCGACGATTCTGGAGCAAAACCGTTACGGGCGCCTGATCGAACCGCGCGCGCCGTTTCGATGGGTGTTCTCGCCGATCTCAAGTCGCACGAAACTCTTCGTCACACACGGCTACGCGTGGGTCGAAACCGACGTGCGCGGCTCCGCGGCCTCGTTCGCAAGCATCCCCTATCCCTGGTCGCCTGACGAAATCAGAGACGGCAACGACCTTGCGAACTGGATCGTGCATCAGCCGTGGTCGGACGGCAAAGTCGGAACGATCGGGGTTTCGTACGTCGGCGTGTCGGCCGAAATGCTCCCCGCCAACCGTAATCCGGCGGTCAAGGCGGTCGCCGCCATGTTCGCGTGGTGGGACACCTACACCGCAGAGACGTTCCCGGGCGGAATATACCTCTCCTGGCTGATCCCGCGATGGGCGCAGATCGACGATATCATCGACCACGACGCGATTTGGAAGATGAGCCGCTACAAATGGTACGTCCCGCTGCTCATCAGCGGCATTCCGCCGGTCGATGACGACCGCGATCGCGCGATGCTGCGCGAAGCTATCGCCCAGCACAACAATGTCGACGTCGCGCAGTTCCTCGGATACGTGACATATCGCGACGACATCCCCGGCGAGCTGGCCGGCTTCGCCGATGGCTTCGATTCAGCCGTGCGCGAACATATGAAGCGCGTGTTCGACTCGGGCGGCGGCGTGATCGAGCTTTCCAATCCGGCCCGCTATAAGGCCGAAATCGAAGCTTCCGGCGCGGCGATTTACAGCTTCGACGGATGGTACGATGGGCCAACCTGCCGCAGCGCTATCCAGCGTTTTCTCGACATCTCCAATCCGCAGAAGATAATCCTCGGATCGTGGATTCACGCCGTCACGCGCGATGTTGAAACCGGCGAGCGCTTCGACGACGGTGCCGAGCTGCTGCGATTTTTCGATTACCAACTCAAAGGAATCGCCAACGGCGTGATGGACGAACCGCGCGTCACCTATTACACGATGGTCGAGGACAAATGGAAAACCGCCGAGCGATGGCCGTTGCCGCGCCAGACATCGGTCTCGTGGTATCTCGGGCCCGGCCATACGTTGACGCGCGCAAAGCCCCAGACGGCAGAAGCGTCGGACACTTACACCGTCGATTACACCGCCGGCACCGGCCATCACACGCGATGGGAGCCGCTTATCGGTAATGAGTTTTCGGGCGGTTCGTCGATTCTCGATTACGGCGACCGTCGCGACG
>DATHCE010000323.1:0-6678 GCA_035319685.1 Bryobacteraceae bacterium
AGAACGAGATATTCATGGAAGGTCAATGGCGGTAAAAGAAAGTCGGTAAAGCGTCCGGCCCCCGATTCTTCGCTACTTAGCCGAAGCGCAGCAGCGGCGGATCCAGATACTGTAACCTTGATCTTTGGGTAGGTGTCGACCAAGACTTTGAGGTGCTGCTCCCACTCTCTGAGATACTGAACCTCGTCAAAGAACACATAGATTGGTTCAGTTTCGTAATTAATCTCGGTTGCCTGTTTAAAGTATTCAAGCAACCGTTCTAGGCCCAATCCGTTGTAGAGCGGACTGTCCATGGAAAGATAGCAGATCGATTTCGGTGGTACTCCGCCACTAATGAGCTTCTGGATCGCGTGATGGATCATAAACGTCTTGCCGACGCGGCGCGGCCCCAAGAGCACGACTGCTCTCCTTACAGACACATCGCTCACGAGTGGGAAGAATAGATCCAGATAGGCGCGTGGGCTAAAACTGCGATGTACTTGACTTACGGTGCTATCCGCCCACCATGGGTTCTCGACGGTGATGCGCCGAATGATCTCACGCGGGGATATGTCTTGCATATCGGTTCGAGTCTACAACACCGTACAAACTAGAGTCAATGCGCTGATTCTAGCCGCAATGAGCACTGAAAACCACTGATACCAATGCACTTAACGTGACGCGATAGCTTTACCGGCCTGTCGATCCCAAGTTTTATCGCCGCCAATAGGAGTTGTCAAGTAAGTTTTTGCCTAGTAGTCTGTCCCCTTTTTCAACAAGCTCCTAGCTCTGGCGGGCGAAGTCGAGGTAGCCGCGACGAGGGTCGGTGCTCACCAGTTTCACGCTCAGCTGGTCGCCGACGTCGACTCCTTGTTCGCCGTGAATCAACAGTCCTTCGGCGGGGGGATTGGTGATGCGGACGAAGGTGCCTTTCAGCGTGACGCCGGTGACGACGGCGTGGAAGACGGAGCCGATTCGATTGGCGAGCGCGACGGCGGCGATGCGCTTGCCCATGGTTCGCTCCACTTTTCGCGCGGCATCCTCTTTCAAGGTGCAGTTGGTGGCGATGGAGTCGAGCTCGGGATCGGAATACGGCGGCACTTGCTTCCGCAGAACGGATTTGATGAGGCGCTGGGTCACCATGTCGGAAAAGCGGCGATTGGGGGCGGTCGAGTGGGTGTAATCGTGAACGGCGAGGGCGAAATGGCCGGGGTCCTCGCAGCCGGCGCGCGCGAGGACGTATTCGCCGGGGCCCAGCAGCTTGATGATGGCGAGCGAAATATCGGCGTAGTGGACGCTATCGGAGACGCGCATTTTTCTTAAGAACGCGTTGAGCGCGGCGGAATCGGGATCGGCGGGAAGTTTTTCGCCATGCTGGGCGGCGAGCGCGACGATGCGCTGCCAACGCTCCGGCGACTTGACCACGCGGCGAATGGAGCTGACGCCCGCCTGCGACAGGGTTCGGGCCATCACCTGGTTGGCGGCCACCATCAAATCCTCAATCAGGCGGCTGGCGCGATTGCGGCGCCGCTCGGCGATGTCGATGTCGCCGTTGGAGAGGATGGTCTCGGTTTCGGGGCGATCCAAATCGAGAGCGCCCAAACGATGGCGCGACTCGCATAGAATCTGCGCGGCTTCGTCCTGAAGCTTCAACTGCGCCTGCAATTCTTCCGATTGGGCGAGCTTCGGCGGAGGTCCGGCGGAGCCCTCGAGCCACGGCCCGACGCTGTTATAAGCCAACTGCGCGCGATTGCGAACCAGCGCGCGATAGATCGAGGGCGACTGGAGCGATCCATCGGCGCCGACGACCATCTCAATCACCATCGCCAGACGGTCGGAGGCTTCATTCAGCGATGTCATGTCGGTCGACAGCTCCTCGGGCAGCATGGGGAACGTCTTCACGCCGGTGTAGACCGAAGTGGTCTGCGAACACGCGTGACGATCGATCGGCGTTTCTTCGTCCACGGCGGAATCGACGTCGGCAATGGCGAGGCTCACGCGGATGCCGGAGCTGACACGCTCCGCGGCCTCGATCTGATCGAGATCGCGCGAGGTGTCGTTGTCGATCGAAGACCAGGGGAGGTGGCGCAGGTCGTGAATCCCGGCGCTTACTGCCGGCGCGGGACGCGCGCGGATGGTTTCGATCTGCTGCGCGGTTCCGCTAGGAAAATCCGGATCGAGGCCGCGGTGGATCATTTCCTGGCGTGCAGCGGCTACAAGATTGAATTGCGGCATTCGCCGCTCATTTTAGCGTAACGTTGCGGCACGCGTCAGTTTACGGTGAAGGGAACGGAGGCGATGGTCGTTTCCCACTCCATTTGCAGCTTGCCGCTGTTGGCGCCGGCGGAAGAGAGCGTGATTTTGAACTTGTCGATGGGCGCAGACGGTTTGCTCATATCCATCGGGACGCGGCCCAGATCCTGCTCCTGGTGATATTCGAGACCCCACTGGCCGGTCTGTTTATTGATGATGAGTTGCCACTGCGCCGGGTCGAGCCAGATGAAGACGGTGTAGTCGCCGGGCGGAACGGTCAGGTCTTTGATCCGCAAGGTTGCGCCGGTGTGCAGCGCGGTGGCGTCGTTCGCTCCCGCGCGCCAGACCTTTTGATAGGGCTCGAGGCCGCCAAAAATCTTGCGATGGTGCATCTGCGGGGCGTGATACTGGATCGCGATTGGTTTGCCCGCGATGGTAACGGAGGTAGCGGCGGGCGGGCTCGTGTACGGCGCTTCGTTGGCTTTTTCGGAGGTTGACGCGCATCCAACGTTTACGATCAGGGCGCTCAGGACCAGGGCGCTCACGATCGGGGCGTTCACGATCGGGGCGTTCACGATCCGGGCGTTCACGACGAAGCCGGGCGCGAGCGAGATGGACCTGGTCACTTCAGCGGAGTCTCCTTTGCGCTTCCGTAATACAGGCCGTTGAACAGCAACTTGAAGGTTGCGTGAGGCTGGGAGCGAAAGGCGACCTCGGGACCGAGCATGGTGACTTTACCTTCGCCGAGCGTCGATTCGGCGGCCGCGGTGCCGCCGTCGAGATACTGCTGGCCCCACGCCCATCCGCTATCGAGTAAAGAAGATCCGGAGAACCACGCGACGGCCGACGTTTTCTTCTGTTCGGCGTCGGGAGCCATGCGGAACACGGGGCTGTTGTCGAAGAACACGTCGACTTGCGACGGCATCCCGTAGGCCAGCGGATTGGTGTTGTCGATGTTGGCCTTCATGAGCGAGCCGGGAATGTAAAACTTTTCGCGCGGCAGAGGGCGGTCGCGACCGTCCGGTCCCTTTTCGGTGAGGTAACTTTTTACCGGTACGCCGAGCAACTCGCCGAGATCGGTGGAACTGCCGATCGTGAGGACCGATCCGCCGGATTCGACGAATTTCTTGAGCTGTGGGATGCTCTTGTCGGGCGTGATGCGGCCCATCCATCCGCGATATGGTTCGGGCACGCTTTCGGGGCTGATGGAGCCTCCGAACATTCCTCCTCCACCGCCGCCGCCGCGTCCGCCGGCAGTGGTGCGAAACGCTCCGTCGACGAAAACGAGCACGTCGAATTTGCTTTTCAGATCGCCCGAGTCGAGCGTTTCGGGATAGACATTCTGATAAGGAAATTCATACTGCTCGAATAGCCAGCGGGTCCAACCGGCGGGCATCAGGCCGCCGTATTGATCGTAGAGGCCGATGCGAATCGGCTGGAGCTTCAGCGCAACGCCGGATGGCGCGGTGGCGACGGCGTACGCGGGCACGCCCAAATCCTTCGCGCTGCGGTCGAGAATCGGACGCACGCCCGACGACGCCGGAACCCAGATGGCGCCCGTGCCGAGGTCGTGGCCGTCGACGTTTCCGGATTTTTCGAGCCAATAAACATCGGCGCCGGCTTTGAGCAGGCGGTTCACGACGATGAACGAATTGTTGATGCGATGGCTGAGGAGATATCCGGCGGGATTCGACGCTCCGGTGACCTCGGTGGGCGGCGGCGGAAGGACCCCCTTGATTTTCGTGAACGGTCCGTCGAAGGCGTCGAGAATGCGATCGAATTCGACGCCCATCTGAAACGCGAGGGTCCATCCGGCGACGTCGTAGGGCGGCTTGGGAGGACCGCCGGGATAGGCGAAATCGTTGGGGTGGTCCTGCGGCTCGAACATATCGATGACGTGCGGACGAAAGGCCTGTGCGGTTTTGACGACGTAGGATCCGGCGGGATAGGATTTGCCGTTGACGGTGAACGGGGACGCGGCTCGGAGCACGTCGATGCCGTTTTTCAAAAGCGCGTCGACGAATTCGGTGGCGGTCGCAAAGTCGGTTTGATCGGAGGGGATGATGTAGCCGCGCGGATCGCGCAGTTGGGGATCGTGAAGGACGGTTTCGTAGAGTTGATTGGGAACGGTGCGCGCGTTGAGACCGCCGGCGGTGAGGCCGGCCGGAAGCTCATCACCTCCAGCAGCACCACCTCCGCCAGTAGCACCGCCCCCGCCGCGTCCTCCACGGCCGCCGCGCCCGCCGGCCGGTTCCATCGCGGCGGCGGCAGCTTCCAGAGCTTCGATGCGCTTCGGCGTGATGGTCCAGTTATCGCGGCTGCCTTTTTCGATCGAGTTCCGGCCCATCACATAAATGTTGTAGAGAAACGTCTCCCGATAACGCGAGGCGAGATCGAGCACGGCGCGATTGTTGGTAATTTCGTACTCGATGGAGGTGCGATAGTGCCACTTTTGCGCGCCTTCGGTGGGCGGGATGGGCAGAGGCCAGTCGCCTTGCGGAAGCTGCTTTTCGGGAACCAGAGGGACGTCGACGGGCGTGGGACTGCCGATGATTTCGGTGAGCAGTCCGATGGAATTGTGGAAATAGGCGATGGTGCGCAGGCCGCCGTTCCACCAGGTGGAATAATTCGCGCCGCTGCGCATTTCCGATCCGCCCTTGCCTTCGGCGACCAGGCGGCTGTGCATGGCGGTGCCGACCAGCTCGACGCCGAGCGGAATCAGCGGATCGAAATTGTAATTGAAAGGATCGCGAAACGGAGGCATGAAGATCACGCCGCCGGCGGGTCCGGTCTGGTGATGGTTGTAGACGATCTCGGGATACCACTCCTGGGACAAAACGCGATTCATGTTGGTGGTTTCCTTCATCGCCGACATGTAGAAATCGCGATTGTCGTCGTGGCCGACGTACTTGGCCCAGAGGCGCGGCACGCCGGCCAGGCTGCGCTTCAGCGGATCCTGTTCGCGCATGTACCAGTTGGCGACCAGCTCCTGTCCGTCGGGATTTGCGAGCACGTAGAGGCCGATGACGTCGTTCAACAAGCGCATGGTTTCGGGATCGGTGCGGCTGGCCATCTGATAGACCATCTCCATGAGCTGCTGGGAGCCGACGGTTTCACTCGCGTGCAAGCCGCCGTCGATCCAGATCACCGCTTTGCCTTCGCGCGCGAGAGCGTGCGCCTGCTCGTCGGTCAAGCCTTCGGCGTGGGCGAGGCGCGAGGAGATCTCCTTATAATGATCGAGCCGCTTGATATTTTCGGGCGAGGTGATGATCATCATGTACTGTCGGCGGCCTTCCTCGGTGGGGCCGATGTCGATCAGCTTGCAGCGGTCGCATTCGGAGGCGATTTTCATCCAGTAGGTTTCCAGTTGCGCATAACTCGCCATCATGTAATCGTCGCCGATGTTGAACCCGAGGGCTTCTTTGGGGGTGGTGATTTTCGGCGCGTTTTGCGCCGCGAGCGGGAGAGTGGCCAGGAGGAAAAGGAGCAGACAGGCCGGGGATTGACGAAGCTTCATGACGTTGAGTTTATCGTCATTGAAGCTCGGCCGGCGGGACCGCTGAGTCGATCCCTTCGAGCGGGTTAACGCGCCGCGGATTTGCTCGACTGGTGCGCGTCGCTGTGCGTTTGCGCGGGCTGCGTGATGTCGATGCCGCCTTTAAAATACGCGCCGTCTTCGATCACGATGCCCGCGGTTTTCACATCGCCTACCAGATTTGCGCCCTTGCGGAGCACAATGCGCTCGACCGCCTGGATGTTGCCGTTCACGGCGCCGGCGACGACGACCTCAGCGGCCTTGACGCTCGCGTCGGCTTTGCCTGTGGGGCCGACGGTGAGCCGGCTTTCCGATTCGAGCGAGCCTTCCACTTCTCCGTTCACCTGCAATTCATCCTTGCTGAAAATGTCGCCGGTGATGCGCATGGTTTCGCCGATGATCGCGCCGCCTCCTATGAACGCCGTCTCCGGCAGGCTCGCGGGGCGCGGCGGCGGGAACTCCGCGGAGGCGAGCAGCGTCGGGGCAGACGAATTCTGATCTCTATTCCACATAGGAAAATGTGGGAGCACGCGTGGTTCCATCCGGCCGCGCCCATTTTGTTGAAGTTGCCGCGGCAGGATTGCGCGCTACGGCGGATTTCTTTCCGCACAGCGGCACATCTTTCCGGTCCGGTAGCGGCGCTATCGATCCGAGGAAACCGTGATCGGGCTGGTTTGCATGACACCGCCTGCCGCGAAATTGTTGCCGGATTGCGGGCTCCACGCGGGCCTGCGCGGCATCGCGGGGACGCCCGGCACATTCGGCCAGAACAACCGCTGCAACTCGGAATTCAAATATAAGGCGTGCGGCAGAGGAACGAGCCGGATCGGAGCGGAAGCTTGAGCCGGCGGATTCGCGGCGAGCGCCGCGACTCCGGTCGACGCGGTCTTTTGGGGGATTCTCGCGCCGAC
>DATHCE010000324.1:0-2663 GCA_035319685.1 Bryobacteraceae bacterium
CAGCGTCGCCTCCGTCGCCGCTCCGTAATCGCCGGTGTTGCCGGATGCGCCGGTGCCCGCGATAGTCGAGATCGTGCCGTTGGGCGCGACTCGCCGGATTCGGTTGTTGTCGCGATCGGCGATATATAGGTTGCCATTCATATCCGCCGCGACGCCGCTGGGATGATTCAGAAGCGCGCCGGTCGCCGCGCCTCCATCGCCATAGGCGAGGTTTCCGCCGCCCGCGACCACCAGGCTCGACCCGGCGAAGGAGACCCGCCAGACCAGCGTCACGCTGGTTGCGTAAAGATAGCCGTCGATGCCGAAAGCGACGTCGCTCGCCGCCAGATTGTAAGTGCTCGCGGGACCGCTTGCGGGCTCCACGACGATTTCGCCCGCGTTCGGATCGGCGATATACAACGTTCCGAAACCGTCCACCGCGACCCCGGTGGGAGTGGTTGCGTGCCCGACCGTGGAGATCATTCCATTCGTCACTTTGCGGATCGCGTGGTTCCCGCTATCGGAGATGTACAGCGACGCGTCGCGGTCGATCGCGATCCCGGCCGGGTAGGCCAGCAGCGCCCGATTCGCGGCCGAGCCGTCGCCCGCGTATCCCGGAGCGCCGGTGCCCGCCGCGGTCGTCAACGATCCGTCGGAGGCGACCCGAAAAACGCAATTCGCGCCGAAGTCGGAGATATAAAATCCACCCGAGCCGTCGGATGCGAGATTGCGCGGCGTCATCAACGCGACCCCTAGCGCGGCACTCCCTTCGTTCGCGCCGCCCGCCGGAGCCGATCCTCCTCCCGCGACCGTCGCGATATTGCCGTCGGGCGTGACCTTGCGCACGCGCGCGTTACCCAGGTCCGCGATGAGCAAGTCTCCCGCGCCGTCGAACATCAAACCGTAAGGCGAGTTCAGTTGCGCCGCGCTCGCCGGCCCGCCATCGCCTGAAAATCCCGCCATTCCGGTTCCCGCAAACGTTGTGATGACGCCCGCGTGCGTGATTTTCCGCACCCGATGATTCCCCGCGTCTGCCACGTACATGTTCCCCGACGCATCGAACGCGATTCCTTCCGCCTGAGCTAAAATCGCCGCCGTCGCAGGACCGTCATCGCCCACCCACGCACTGCCTGCTACGGTGCTGATGGTGTAAACCGGCGGCTGCGCTGACAATAACGCAGCGCCCGCCAGTAAAAGGAAAGCGAAGTAGGCACGCATAGGGTAAAGGAAAAGCCTTATGCATACTCAGTGCTCTTGGGTGGCAAATCCTCTCACCTCCGGGCGATGAGGACAGCGTGAGCACTTCGATTCGACGGTTTTTCATCCTCTTCCTGTTCGCTAGCGGGCTTGCCGCAGCCCAGCCTTCTTTGATTTTTAAGACGCGGCGCATCGATACCAGCTCCTCCGCGCCGGTTCGCGATCTGGCCAGCCGCCTCGTTGGCCCGCAGCACCTGGTCATTCAGTTCGATCACACCCCCTCGCAAGCCGATATCGCCGAGCTAAAAAGCCGCGGCGTGAATGTACTGGGCGGCGTTCCCTACAACGGTCTGATCGTCTCGCTGGCAAGCCGCGTTGCGGTGGGCGATCTCGGCATTCGCTACGCCGCGCCCATCGATCCGGCGGATAAAATCAGCCCGGTCGCCTCCACCACCGGATTCGTTCTCGTGGAATTTCATCCCGACGTCGGCATCAACCTGGCGCGCTCCCTGATTCTCGCCGCGGGAATCGAGCTTCGCGAAAATCCTGATCTGAGCCCGCGTCATCTCATGATCCCCGACGATCCCTCCGCGATTCGCAAGCTCGCCGATCTCGATGAAGTCGCGTACGTGTTCCCCGCTTCCACTGCGCTGGTGAATCGCGTCCCCACCAGAGCCTACGAGGGCGCTCTCACCACCACCGGCAGCGCCGCCGGATCGATTCCGACTTACGGCGCCTGGGGTGGCCAGGACCTGCATGCCGTCACCCTGACCTATGTGTTCAGCCAGATGACCCAGCAACTTTCCTCTGCCTCCGTCCAGTCGGAAATCGAGCGCGCCATGGCCGAGTGGTCCAAGGCCGTCGAGGTGACCTGGAAACAAGGCTCCAATCCCACCGGCAACCAAACCGTGAACATTCTCTTCGCGACCTACGCGCACGGCGACGGATTCCCCTTCGACGGTCCAAACGGAATTTTGGCGCACACGTTTTATCCGGCTCCTCCGAATCCGGAGCCCATCGCCGGCGACATGCACTTCAACGATTCCGAAACATGGAAGATCGGCGCGGACACCGACGTGTTCAGCGTCGCGCTGCATGAGCTCGGCCATTCGCTGGGGTTGGGACACGCCGATAGTCCTTCGGCCGTGATGTATCCCTATTACAAGATGTCGACCGAATTATCGCCGCTCGACATCAGCACGGTCCAAACGCTGTATGCGGCGGCGCAACCCGGCAGCTCCAGCGGCAGCGGATCGAGCGGCAGCGGATCGAGCGGCAGCGGATCGAGCAGTAGTTCGGGGACGCCGAATCCCCTGCCGCCGTCGAACACGCTCACCCTGACCGTAAATCCGCCGCCTTCGACGACGACCTCGGCGGCCATCAATCTGACCGGATCGACCACCGGAGGAAAGGGCATCGTGTTGATCACCTGGTCGACCAATCAGAACGTTTCGGGATCGGTCGAGAGTTCGGGCGCGTGGACCATC
>DATHCE010000325.1:0-16914 GCA_035319685.1 Bryobacteraceae bacterium
CGGCACGGACGCGATCGCCCTTTTTGAGATTCAATTCTTCCGCGCTATTGCGGGTGATGATGCTTTCGATCAGGTTGTCGCCCACCTTGACGACGACATGGGCCATGACGTCGCCGATCTGAATGTCGTCGACGACGCCGGCAAGCTGATTCCGCGCTGAAAGAGGCATGGTTAAAGTTCCTTCGCTTCATGGTAGCGAATCGACGGGCCCGGGCGCCCACGAAATGCTTTTCATAGAGGACATCGTCGTGCTAAACTTACAAAAATCGGAATTTCCATATGCCTCGATTGCTCCGGCGCTTGATTCCAGCCGCAGTCGCGACCATTCTGGCCGCGGCCGCAACAGGACTTGCCTCGGCTCAAACGTCTCCGCCGGCGGCGCTCGCGGTAACGGGTGACGTCTCGAAACCCCTGACGCTCAAACCCGAGGATCTCGCAAAAATGACGCGCGAGACGGCTTCGGTCACCGATCAGGATGGGATGAAGGTGGTCTACGAGGGCGTTTTGTTGCGCGAAATTCTTCAAAGAGCGGGGGCTCCGTTCGGCGCCCAGCTTCGCGGCAAGGCGCTCGCGAGCTACGTTCTGGCGAAAGCGCACGACGGATACCAGGTCGTGTTCACGCTCGGCGAATTGGACGCCGAGTTTGCGAACGAGCAGATCCTGGTCGCCGACAAACGCGACGGCAAGCCGCTGTTCGGCTATCAAGGCCCGTTCCGGCTGGTGTGCCCGAACGACAAGGCCGGCGCGCGTTCGGTGCGGATGCTGGAATCGATCGAGGTGGTCCGGTTGCTGAAGTAAGAGGACGGCGGAAATGCATCGGAGGAAGGCGTTTCAAACCTGCGCGTTCGTGATGTTTGCATGCGCGACGGTCGAAGCGCCTGCCATTTCCGCCGGACCGGACCCGGATGGCGGCTACGCGTGGAATCTCCCCAAGGGATTCCCCAAGCCCTACGTGCCCGCGGACAATCCGATGAGCGCGGCGAAGGTCGAGCTGGGCCGATTCCTGTTCTACGACACGCGCATGTCGGTCAACGGGAAGGCGTCCTGCGCGACCTGTCACCAACAGGGGCTGGCTTTCACCGACGGACTGGCGGTGAGCGCGGGCGCGACGGGCGAATCGCACTCGCGCGGCGCCATGAGCCTGGTGAATATCGCCTACAGCGCGAGGCTGACCTGGAGCAATCCGAAGTTGCAGCGTTTAGAAGAACAGGCGCTGGTGCCGATGTTCGGCGATCGTCCGGTAGAGCTGGGATTGCGCGAGGGCGATCCTTTCCTGGCGAGGTTGCGTTCCGACGCGACGTATCGGGAGATGTTTGAGCGCGCATTTCCAGGCGGCGCGGACCCGTTCACGATCGGCAACGTGACCAAAGCGATCGCTTGTTTCGAGCGGAGCATCATTTCGGCCCGCTCGCCTTACGATCGTTATCATTATGGCGGCGACGACAGCGCCCTATCGGATTCCGCCAAACGCGGGGAAATTTTATTCTTCAGCCAGCCGCTTTCCTGTTTCCGCTGCCACGGCGGATTCAATTTCAGCGACGCCAGCGTCTCGGAACGCAACGCGGACCGGCGAATCGAGTTTCACAACACCGGTCTTTATAACTTGCCGGGCCTGCTGTCGTATCCTGCGCCGAACACCGGCATCTACGAGTACACCGGCGCGCCGGCCGACGTGGGGAAATTCAAAACGCCCACGCTGCGGAACATCGCGCTGACCGCGCCGTACATGCACGACGGCAGTATTCCGACGCTCGAAGGCGTGCTCGATCATTATGCGGCGGGAGGCAGAACCATCGCGTCGGGTGCGCACGCGGGCAACGGCCACGATAACCCGAATAAGGATCCGCTGATCGGCGGCTTTGTTTTATCGCGCGAGAATCGCGACGATCTGATCGCGTTTCTCAACTCCTTGACCGACGATGCGGTTCTCCGCGATCCGCGCTTCGCGAATCCGTCGCCAGGGGCGCACTGAAGATGCGCTAAACTTCAGCCGGGAGCCGTGCTCGAAAACGTCAATCTGAAGCAGCGTCTTTCGCGGGAAGAGTACGACCAGGCTCTGCCGGGCCTCCAGCGGCGTCTGTACGATCTCGAAAAGGCCTGCTGGGATCACAAGATTTCTTCGATGGTGGTGGTGGAGGGCTGGGATGCGGCGGGCAAGGGCGGAGCGATCTCCGCGCTGACGCAGCGCCTGGACCCGCGCGGGTTCAAAGTGTACTCGATCCCCAAGCCGCGCACCTACGAGCAGGGGTTTCCGTGGCTGTGGCGCTTCTGGCTGAAGGTTCCCAATCGCGGCGAGATGGTGATCTTCGACCAAAGCTGGTACGGCCGCGTGCTGGAGGAGCGCGTGACGCGCGCGATCGGAAAGCCGGCCTGGCGCGCCGCCTTTCACGACATCGTCGACTTCGAGCGGATGCTCGCCGACGACGGCACGGCGATCCTGAAATTTTTTCTGCATATCGATAAGAAGACGCAGAAGCGCCGGTTCCGGAAGATTCAGGAAAATCCGCTCGAAGCGTGGCGGATCACGCGCGAGGATCGCGAGCGGCAGCGCAACTACGATCAATACCTGGCGGCGACCGAAGAAATGCTGGAGCTGACCGAAGCCGAGTACGCTTCCTGGACCATCGTCGAGGCGGCGTCGCGGTGGTGGGCGCGGAAAAAAATGTTCGAGACGATTATCGCCGCGCTGGAGCGTCGGCTGGGCCGCGCGGCTCCGCCGTACGAAACCTCGGAGGAGATCTCGGCGCGCGAGGCGGACCTGCGCGCGGCGATGGACAAGATGGACCCGTCGAAGGGGGCGGCGGATGCTGGAGACGCTTGATCTCAAGCGGTCGCTCACGCGCGACCAGTACGTGCTGCAGCTCACGCGCCGGCAGATCCAATTGCGCGAGCTCGCCTGGCAGATTTACGTGCAGAAGCGTCCGGTGATGGTGGCGTTTGAAGGATGGGACGCTGCCGGCAAGGGCGGCGTCATCAAGCGCATCACTGAAAAAATCGATCCGCGCGGCTACGTGGTCTACCCGATCAGCGCGCCGCAGGGCGAGGAAAAAAGCCGTCATTATCTGTACCGCTTCTGGAGGCGGTTGCCGGAGCGCGGCCAGATCGCCATCTTTGACCGCACCTGGTACGGCCGCGTTCTGGTGGAGCGCGTCGAAGGCTTCGCCGAGGAGCAGGCCTGGAAGCGCGCCTACAAGGAGATCAACTCGTTCGAGCGGCAACTGCGCGATTTCGGAACCATCCTGGTGAAGTTCTGGATTCACATCTCGCCCGAAGAGCAACTGCGCCGGTTCGAGGAGCGCCGCCGGATCGGCTACAAATCGTGGAAACTGACCGAAGAGGACTGGCGGAATCGTGAAAAGTGGGACCTTTATCATGAGGCCGTCGAGGAGATGCTGGTGAAGACCAGCACGCGCACCGCGCCGTGGCACCTGGTGGAGGGCAACGATAAATATTGGGCGCGCGTCGAAACGCTCCGGCGGCTGGTGGAAAGGCTTTCCCAGGAGCTCGATTACGTTCCCGACGATCCGCTGAAGAGGTTGCGGGCCAAATCGCGAGCCAGGCGCGCCGCGACGCGAAAATGACCGTTTTTACGAGGCCTGCTCGAAAATCGATGAAGCGGAAATGACCCTTTTTACCAAGCCTGCTCGAAATCGATTAACATGTTGAGGAGGTCACCCACTATGGAACCAACCACCCGCAGAGAGACGTTGAAAAAAGGATTGACCGCGGCCGGTCTGCTCGCGCTCGCGCCGGAGTTCGCAATGTCCGGATTCGCCCAGGAAGGCGAGGACGTGCAGTTTACCGACGTGTCGCCGAACTTCCGCACAGTCACTGCAAACGGCATGACGCGGATGCTCGATATCCGAAAAATCGACGGGTTGATCACGCCGAAAGATCAGTTCTTCGCGCTGCAACACATGAACCGCCCGGTAATCGACGGGGCGACGTACAAGCTGAAGCTCACCGGCCTGGTGAAAAATCCCGTCGAGTTCTCGCTGGCCGAGTTGCGCGCGATGCGCTCGACCGAGGTGGTCGCGGGCTACGAATGCTCCGGCAACAGCAGCCGGTCGGGGGAGGCATTGTGCTCCTGCGGCCGTTTCACGGGCGTGCGCTTGAGCGACGTGCTGAAAAAAGTCGGCTCGGATCCCAAAGCCCGTGAAGTGGTGTTCTTCGGTACCGATCGCGGACCGCAGGACGTCGTGTTCCGGACCCAGACCTTCAAAGTGGACCAGCAGTACGGGCGCAGCATCACGCTCGAAAACGCGATGAAGCCGGACCCGATGCTGGCCTGGGCGCTGAACGGCGATCCGTTGACGCTCGAACAGGGATTTCCCCTGCGCCTGATCATGCCGGGCTGGTATGGAGTCTGCAACGTGAAATGGCTCGCGGAAATCCATCTTCAGGAAGACCGGTATCTGGGCAATTACCAGGCGCGATGGTATCGGTCGGTGGTGGGCGTCGGCGGAACGGGCGAGGACAACGATCCGAATACGCAGTGGGTCGAGGCCGAAATCACGCGCATGCATCTGAAATCGGCGATCGCCAGGGTGCAGAAGAAAGGCGGCGCGCACGAGATCACCGGGTTCGTGTTGAATGACGGCACTCCGCTCAAATCGGTGGAAGTGCAGATCGACAACGGGCCGTGGCAGAAAGCGGCGCTTTCGCCGGCCAATACGAAGTATTCCTGGAAGCTGTTCAGCTATCGTTGGGAGGGAGCCACGCCGGGCGAGCATACGCTGGTTTCGCGCGTGACCGACGTCGAGGGCACGGTGCAACCGACCGCGGACGAATTGAAGCGGAAGAAAACGTTTTTACAGGACAATGCGCAGTACCCGCGCAAGGTGATGATCACTTAGATCCAATTCCAAACCCGGAGTTCCTTATGAAACTCGCCCTGTGGCCGAGCGCGATTCTTTTTGGCCTGTGTCTCGCACCGGCCGGATCCGGCGACGACGGAACCCGGCTCTTGCGAATCGACCATTACGTGCAGGTTCGCTCCACGGTGCCCGCCATCGCCGAACAATCCACACAAATTTATTTTCGCGAGGTAGTGGAGGCGGGAACGGCGCTGCGCGGAGGCCCGGCGGCGGATCGCGTGGCGTTGTTCATCCACGGCGCGGGAACGCCCGGCGAAGTGTCTTTCGACGTCCCTTATCAAGACTACAGTTGGATGGCGTACCTGGCGCGGGCGGGCTTCGATGTTTTCGCGATGGATATGACCGGGTACGGACGTTCCACGCGGCCCGCGGCGATGAATGACCCGTGCAACCTGGCGCCTGCGCAACAGGCGGCGTACGTGCCGGCGCTGATTCCGGCGCCCTGCGCGGCGAGCTATCCATATCAGATGACCACGCTCGCCTCGGACTGGCATGACATCGATGCGGTGGTGGATCGAATCCGCACGATGCGCCACGTGGAAAAATTGAGCCTGCTCGGGTGGTCGCAAGGCGGGCCGCGATCGGGCGGATACGCGGCGCAGCATGCGGACAAGGTCGCGAGAATGGTCTTGCTGGCGCCCGCGTACAATCGAGCGGCGAAAGCCGATCCGCCGGCGCACGTGCCCGCGAGCGGAGCGGCGATGAACACGCAATCGCGAGCCGAATTCATCGCCAATTGGGATCGTCAGGTTGGCTGCGCCGATCAATACGACCCCGCGGCGCGCGACTCGGTGTGGTCGGAGCTGCTTCATTCCGACCCGGTCGGCGCAAGTTGGGGCGCCGGCGTACGGCGGGCGCCGCTGGTGACAAGCTGGGGATGGACTACGGCAGTCGTCGGGAAAACGCAGATTCCGACGCTGCTGGTATCGGGCTCGCAGGACAAACAGGTGAATCCCGACCGGGTGAAGGAACTGTACTCCGATCTCGGTTCGCCCAAAAAAGTATTTGTCGATCTGGCGTGTTCCTCGCACAACGCGATGTGGGAGAAAAATCATCTGCTGCTTTTTAAGGCGTCGCTCGAGTGGCTGACGCAAGGCTCGGTGGAGGGCAAGCCGGAGGGCATGCTCCGGCTGGGATATTAATCCCGCAATGCTCTGGCGCGACCTCGCGTAGGCGCTGCGCGACCTCGCGTACGCGCTGCGGAGCGACTATGCATCGGAGCCGCCTGGAAGAATTGCTTGAAGTGCGAACCGACGTCGGCGACCGGCGCGATCGAGGATCGTGAATCCGTTGCCGCGAGCGTAAACGTACTGGCCGAGAAGGAGCTGGTCTTCGACGCTACGCGGTGATGTTGAGCCTCTCGCTCGTTAACAGTTTACGTGGGCTCAGAAGATAATCTTCAGAGCCAATTGAACGTTGCGTGGCTCGCCGAAGCCAAGGCCGGGACTCCCGGAGCCGTTCAAGGTCTGCGTCAGCTCGCCAAACGAGCCGCTCGAGAGCGATGTACCGGGGGCGTGCCAGTTGATTTCATTGAAAATATTGAAGATCTCGGCGCGCAGCTCGGTCATGATGCGCTCGGTGATCGGCGTGCGCTTGAAGATCGAAAAATCGACCGCTCCAAAGCCCGGACCATAGAGCGCGTCGCGTCCGAGGTCGCCGTAGGTGCCGCTCGCGGGTACAGCGAAGGCCGCTTTGTTCAAGTAGTGAAGAGCCTGCGATCCCGAAATAGGCGTATAGCCGGCATAGGGGTCGACCCCGGGTACCAGGTTCACGCGATCCTTGTTTTCCCCAGTGAGATCGGTATTTCTGCCGGTGGTGATGTTCAGCGGTAATCCGGTGGTGCGGGTGATCAAAGCATTGAGCACCCACCCCTTGGTCAGGCGGGGAGCAAAGTGCCCCAGCTGCGGAACGTCATAACTGAGGAAGCCAGTCAGTATGTGGCGATCATCGAAGGTGGCGTTCGCTTTGTCGAGCGCCAGATCATAGCTGTCCATGGGAGTGGTGTAGCTGGAAGCATCGTCGATGGCATGGCTCCAGGTGTAATTGATGTTCGCCGCGAATCCCCGCCAGAGGTTCTGATGGAGCGAAACCTGAAGCGAGTTGTAGTTCGAATCACCGTTGGTATTCAACTGGTTGATGGCCGCGAGTGTCGGATATTCGGTGGCAAACGGGCGGACGCCGTTGATCGGCTGGTTGATGTCCAGAAGCGTCTCCAGGTGCCGGCTGACATTTCCAACGTATCCCGTCTGCAACATGGTCGAGTTGGTGAGTTTCGTCTGGATATTCAAATCGTAGTTCAGCGTGTACGGTGTTTTAAATTGCTGATTAACGGAGGCCGCGCCGAACGGCGGCGTGGCGACCGCGGTTCCGAATACGGGTACGCCCGGCTGGAAGACCACATTTTGCGCCGTCAGCGAATACACCGGATTAGGGCCGCCAGGGTTGTAGGCAACGCCATTTGAGGCGCCGTTTGATGAGCTTATGAACGCCACCGCGGAGACCGGTGTCACATCGTAGAACAGCCCGGTGCCGCCGCGGATGACGAACCGGGAAGCCCATTTCGGCGCATAGGAAAACCCGAAGCGCGGCGCGAAATCGTATGGATTCTTCTGATAGAGCTGGCCCGTGACAAATCCCCTGCCCGGAACGAAATTCGCGAGGTTGTTTGCACTGTCGTTCAGCACGCCGATGTAGTCATAGCGGACCCCGAAGTTGATATTGAGCTGCGGCAGCACCTGGAAGTTATCCTGCACCCACCAGTCGGCTGTATTCTGTTGCCAAATCGGCTCCGGCAATCCACGCTGGATGGTGGCGCCGCTCGCATTGCTGGGCTCGCCGGCGAGGAAATCGGAGATCGATTGCAGGTCCGCGGAAGCGGTTGGATCGTTGGCCCACGGTCCGCGCGATCCGTCGAAAGTGAAAGTGCCGCGAGGATTGTTGAAGTACGCCACATCGAGCTGCGCCCGTCGATATTCGCCGCCGATTTTGAACTGATGCTTCCCAATGTTGTAGGAGAGATTGTCGGTGATGTGGCCAGTGGTGTCGGTGCGGCCCGCAGGCTGCGTCGCGCCTACATAATCGAAGCCGTCAATCGTGATGGTGGGCGCGCCGGCGATGGTGGAACCGGTGTTCAATCCCAGGGCTTCCGCATTGAAACCTATATTGTAGTCCTGGAAGGTCTGCGAGAAATAATTCGTGGCGAGAGTGACCTGATTGACAATCCTCGGCGATACAATCCAGTTCTCGACGACGGAGACATTGTCCACGTGCATCGGCGCGGTCTGGAAGAAATCCTTGAGGTGCGATCCCACGTCGGCGACCTGCGTTCCACCGGTTCCGAAATAGTGGATCGATAAGGTGTGCTTATCGTTGATGTGGTAATCGATCTTGCCCACTCCATTGAAGCTGTTGTACGTATCTAGCGCATTGGCGAGGTAATTGTTCACCGTCGCCGGTTCGGTGCCGAAGGCGCCCGCCGGCTCGGCGGCCTGCCAAATGCCGAGCAGATTCAGCGACACTGGATTTACCGGAACGTTGTACTTGGCGAGCTCGGCTTCCCCGGCAGCGACCCACGCGGCCGAAGGTATCGTGTCCGCAACGGATTCGCCCGCGATGGCGAGCTGAATCTCGCCGGCCATGAAAAAGAACAGCTTGTTCTTCAGGATCGGACCGCCGAAAGAAAATCCCGGCTGATTGTTGCGGATCTCCTGCGGGCGGCTGCCCGGCGGCAGAATCGGCGAAGGCTCGGCCAGATCCTCATTGCGGTTAAAAAAATACGCCGTACCGTGAAATTGGTTGGTGCCGGACTTAATCACCATGTTGACGTTGGACCCGGCATTCCGGCCCACGTCGGCGCCGGCGTTGGTCTCCACTGAGAACTGATCGACGGCGTCCACCGGGAGTAGGCCGCCGGGAATCCCCGCGACGCCGGGCTGATTCTGCGCGGTATAGCCATACATCACGTCGTTGTTGTCGGCGCCATCCACCTGATAATTGTTCGACGAAAAGCGCGTGCCGTTGACGGAAGGCGAGGTGGCGGAAGTCGTGACGCCGGGAGCGAGCTTGATCATCTGGCGGAAATCGCGCCCGTTGATCGGCAGATCCTGTACGGTCTGGTCGTTCACCACGGCGGAAAGATCGCTCGTGGTGGTGTCCAGGTTTGCCGCGGCGGCGGAGACTTCCACCGTCTGCTGCTGTTGAGCGACGCCCAACTGCACGTTGATTGCGGTGGTTTTCGTCACGGCGATCACGATGTTTTCGATTTTTTGGGTTTCGAACCCATTCGCTGAAACCGTGAGCGTGTACGTGCCCGTTGGAAGATCCGGGAAACTATACTCTCCCGCTGTCGTCGTCGTGACGGTTCTGGCTGTGCCCGTAGCTGGATTATCCAGCCGCACCGAGGCCCCCGGAATCGCCGCGCCGGTGGTGTCGGCGACGGAACCATTCAGCGCTCCACGAAAAGTCTGCGCCCACATGGAGGACGCTAACACGACAACAAAAAGGATACGTCGAGCAAACATGCGAGACTCCTTGTCAGTTCCGGCGGGTCCGGTGCATACCTAAGGTGTTTAGAAGCATGCACCAAATCTTCGCATTTGTCCAGACTTTCTTATTTATTTCGCCCATTCGAAATTCCGATATCAAAAAAGACGCTAAAGGGATACAATGCCGGAATCGGCCTCGACCCGAGCGCTCTGCTGGCGGGGCTTGTCTATGTCGATGAACGGCAAGCCCCGGCGGTCATGCCGGGGGTGAATCGCCGGGATTTCACGCAGATTCTCTAGAGAGAGGAGGACGACTTTCGTGGCTCTTAAGTTTGTTTCCGCCGTTTTACTTAGCGCAGGCGCGGCATGGTGCCAGCAGACCAAAGCGCCGCCTGTCGTAGCGCCCATCGTGCAGCCCGGAGCGCCCGGAGAAAGCAGCAGGATCCTCTCGCCGGCGACGGCCGGAATCCCGGTGCGGGAACCCGACGAGGCGGACGTGCATTTCATGCAGGGAATGATCATGCACCATGCGCAGGCCGTCGAGATGACCGCGCTGATGGGCGCACGCACGCATAATAAGAACCTCCTGGCATTCGGGAAACGCATCAGCATCTCGCAGACGGACGAGATCCAATTCATGCGGCAATGGCTCGAGGATCGCGGCAAGGCGGTGCCCACCGAGCACGACCGGATGGAGCATATGAGTCACATGCAAGGCGCCGACCACATGGAGCGCATGGATATGGGCTCCATGCCGATGATGCCCGGCATGTTGACTCCCGAGCAGATGCAGGCGCTGGCCAAGGCGAGCGGAGCGGAATTTGACCGGCTGTTTTTGACGGGAATGATTCAACATCACACCGGCGCTTTGATCATGGTGGAGGATCTGTTCGACCAGCCGGCGGCCGGCCAGGATGGCCAATTGTTCGACTTCGCCACGGATGTGGATAATACTCAGACCGCTGAAATTAAAATCATGCAGGGCATGCTAAAGACGCTAAAGGAGAAGCCATGATGGTAGAATTCGCCTCCCGGTTTTCGCGCAACGTCGTCACCATTTCGCTGGCATTGTCTGTCTGCATCCCGGTCGTCTGCTCCGGGCAAAGCGCTCCGCCGGCCCCATCCGTTTACACCAATCCACGCGCCGGAAACGACGATCCGCGTGTTGGACTGAAGGCCGGATTGAACGACGCCGGCGAGGCTGCATTCGGCATGGTGAAGCTGGTCAGCCTGCCCAAGCCGCCGGGCTTCGACACGGTCGTCAATAGCCCCGCCCGGCCGGCCGAGGGCGACCAGCCTGCACGGCCAGCGCGCATTCAATACGGCTCCACGAACTCGGATCTGGCCTTCAGCGGCAACCATCTGTTCGTGGGGAGCTATAACGGCATCAATTTTTATGACATCGACAACCCGGCGAAAACGGCGCTGCGCGCTTCGCTGGTCTGCCCTGGCGGCCAGGGAGACGTTTCGGTGTACGGTCATCTGCTGTTCATGTCCGATGAGGCGGAGAACGGACGCATCGACTGCGGGAGGCAGGGAATCGCGCCGCCGGCGGGCTATAAGCCGCCGCCCCCTCCTCCGCCGCCCGCGCCCGGACAAGAACCCCCTCCCAGGCCTCCCGCGCCGGCCAGCCCGGAGCGCTTTCGCGGCGTTCGCATCTTCGACATCAGCGATATATCCAATCCGAAGCAAGTTGCGGCGGTGCAGACGTGCCGGGGCTCGCACACGCACACGCTGGTGATCGACCCTGGCGACAAGGATGACGTCTACGTCTATGTCTCCGGGACCGCGGTCGTTCGCTCGGCCGATGAGCTGGCGGGATGTTCGGGTGCGGATCCTTCGGCCAATCCCGATACCTCGTTATTCAGCATCGATATCATCAAGGTGCCGCTGGCGCATCCGGAACTGGCGAAGATCATCGCCAGCCCGCGCTTGTTCACCGATGCGAAAACCGGAGCCATCAACGGCCTGTGGAAGGGCGGCAACCACGGCGAGGGCACCCAGACCACCTCGGCAACCGACCAGTGCCACGACATCACGGTCTATTCGGCCATCGGCCTGGCTGCGGGCGCTTGTTCCGGCAACGGCATCCTGCTGGACATTTCCCATCCCGAGCATCCCGTGCGTCTGGATGTCGTGGGCGATCCGAACTACGCTTACTGGCATTCGGCCAACTTCAGCAATGACGGCACCAAGCTCCTGTTCACGGACGAGTGGGGCGGCGGCGGACAACCCCGCTGCCGCGCGACCGATCCGATGGACTGGGGCGCCGACGCCATCTACACGCTGAATAATCGCAAGCTGACGCTGGCCTCGTACTACAAGATGCCGGCGCCGCAGACCGAACAGGAGAACTGCGTGGCCCACAACGGATCGCTGATTCCGATCCCCGGGCGCGACATCCTGGTGCAGGCCTGGTATCAGGGCGGCGTTTCGGTCATGGATTTTACCGACGCCACCCACCCTTACGAGATCGCTTACTTCGATCGGGGACCGGTGGACGCGACCCGGCGCTCGATGGGCGGGATGTGGTCGGTGTATTGGTACAACGGCTACATTTATGGTTCGGAGATCGCGCGCGGCGTGGACGTGCTCAAACTGGTTCCGAACAAATTCATCACGCAAAACGAGATCGACGCCGCCAACCAGGTGCATTTTGACGAGCTCAACGTCCAGAACCAACCGAAGATCATCTGGCCGAGGAATTTCGTGGTGGCCCGGGCTTATCTCGATCAGTTGAGCCGCAGCAGCGCAGTCTCGCCCCAACAAATATCGGCGATGAGCGCCGCGATCGCCAAGGCCGAAGCGTCGCGTTCGCGAAAAGATGCCGCCCATCTGAAAACCCTGGCGGCGAGCCTCGACAAGGATGCGGCCTCCGCGAAAACGCCGGCGGATGCGCAACGCATGCGCGCACTGGCCGCGATCCTGAACGAGGGCGGGAATCCGCTTCGCTGATGGGTCGTTCTCAGTCTACAATGATGGAGAATGGCGATGGAGAATGGCGCGAAGCGGTTCTAATCAAAAAGTCGCGAACAGCCTGGTGGTGATGAGTTCGGCCGCGGTGCTCGCCGTGTACTCGGCCGGGTTCGTTCGCACGCGCTCGGCGGCGGATCGTATAGACAAGCAGGCGATCGAACGGGAGATGGCGCGGCGCGCCCCGCCCCGCGACATGAGACCGATCGGTCTCGCGGCGACCACGACGACGGCGCCGACGCCGCCGGCGACGGTATCTGCCGCGGTGAAACCCACAGCGCCCCAGCCCGCAGCGGCCCCACACACAGCGCTCCAGCATGCAACGATCGTAGCTCCCAAGCCTGCCGCGTCTCCGGCCCCGGAGAATGCGGCCACTGAGGCGGCGAGCGCGGCATCCGTGCCCTTGCCCGCTGCGGCTCCGGAGCCGGTTGCGACCCTCGCTTCCGCACCTGTGACCTCCATGCCTGCGACACCGAAACAACCCGCGGAGGTTCCCGCACCTGCCCCGGCCGCACCTGCACCGAAAGCCTGGAAAGACGGAAAGTACGTGGGCTGGGGCGGAAGCCGCCATGGAGATATTCAGGCCACTATCGTGATTGAAGGCGGGCGAATCGTATCGGCGGCGATTTCCGATTGCGAGACGCGCTATCCGTGCGACGTGATCGAAAGACTGCCTCCGCAGGTGCTCATGCGCCAGAGTCCGAACGTCGACCGTGTGGGCGGCGCGACCGAGAGCGCCGATGCTTTCTACTCCGCCGTCTACTTCGCCCTGCAACAGGCCCAGTGAGCGGCGCGCTGGGGGATCGCCTGACCGCCCGCACGGAGGTCGTGATGGGCACGCCTGTGACGATCGACGTGGCCGGTTCCGGCGCGGAAGCCGCGATCGAGCGCGCGTTCCAGTGGTTTTACCAGATTGAAGAATGCTGTACGCGCTTTGATCCGCGCAGCGAACTGATGCGGCTTACCGCGCGCGCCGGCGTGGCCGTACCCGTCAGTGCTATCCTCTTCGAATCCGTGCAATTTGCGTTGAAGGTGGCCCAGGAAACCGGCGGTGCGTTCGACCCGACCGTCGGTCATCGCATGGAATCGCGCGGCTTCAATCGCGAGCATCGCACGGGAAACGTCATCCGCACCGCGATCGCGCCCGGGGACGACGTGAGCTATCGCGACGTTCACCTGGATACTGAGCGAAGGACCATCACGCTGTTACGCCCATTGATTCTCGATCTGGGAGCCGTCGCGAAAGGGCTCGCCGTGGACATGGCCGCGCGGGAACTGGAGCCGTTCACGGATTTTTCCATCAATGCGGGCGGCGATCTGTATCTGGGAGGGTCGAATCCGCAGGGCCAGCCGTGGCGTGTCGGGATTCGACACCCGCGCCGCGATCGCGAACTGATTCATTGCCTGTGCGTCTCGGATCAGGCGGTGTGCACGTCGGGGGACTACGAACAGGGCCGCCACATCCTCGATCCACGCACGGGCTCGCCGGCGGATTCGGTAGCGAGCGCGACCGTGGTGGCGCCGGGCGCGATGCTGGCCGATGCGCTCTCCACAGCGGCGTTTGTTCTGGGCGCAGCCGAGGGAATTGCGCTGCTCGACCGCATGGGCGTGGACGGACTGATCGTGACGGCTGAGCTGGAGCGGCACGAAACGCGAGGGCTGTCGCATGCGGAGTAGAACCCGGGGTCTGAAGAAATTTTTCAGGACGCCGAAGGGCCTGCTCACGATCCTTCTCGCGATGCTCGTGATGATTGCTGCGCCACACCAGGGCATCCGCGTGGTGGCGCCGGGCCTGGTGAGCGCGGTACTGGCGGCCGGCTTCGCGGACCTTCTGATCCTCAGACAAAGAAAAAAAGTCTGGGAGTACCCGAGCGGAGCGGTTCTCACGGCGCTGATCGTGGCGATGGTGCTGAGGGCGCAAGAGCCCTGGTATGTAACCGCGATCACATCGGTCGCCGCGGTTCTGAGCAAGTACATTTTTCGCTCGCGGACCGCGAACGTATTCAATCCCGCGGCGCTGGCGATGGTCGCCAGTTTTTACGTGTTTCATGCGGGCCAGAGCTGGTGGGGAGCCATGCCCGAGCTCACGCCGATTGCGCAACTGGTGATGGTCGCCGGCGGCGTCTTCATCGCCGACCGTGTAAACAAGATGCCGATGGTGCTGGTGTTTCTGGGAACCTACTACGTCCTGTTTACCGCGACGGCGTTCGTGGGCGATCCCGGGCGGGTCGCCGAGGTGTTTCGCGCGCCCGATCTTCAGATGGCCCTGTTTTTCGCGCTCATCATCTTAACCGACCCGCCCACGTCCCCGACCCGGTATCCCGATCAGATAGTGTGCGGGGCGATGGTCGCCGCAGTCAGTTACGCGGTGTTTGCATGGGCCGGCGTGGTCTATTTCTTGCTGGCGGGCGTGCTGGTGGGCAACGTGTGGGAAGCCTGGCGGCGGGCGAATCGGCGAACCGGTCCGAGTCATCCCAAAGGAATTCGCACCTTCCTCCGCGAGATGACGTTGCGAAAAGCCCCGGAGCGGACGCTTCGTTAAGGTATCAGGGCTAGAGCGCGCCGCCAGGCAGGATCGTTGCATAATGAAGAACCGCGCCGCGATCCATCTCGTGGCGGAAGGAGTTGTCTTGAGGACCCGCTGGTTTTTCCTGTTCTTTTTCATATCCGGCTTTTGCAGTTTGCTGTATGAAGTGGTCTGGCTCCGATTGAGCATGGCGAAGTTCGGCGTCACCACGCCGATGGTTTCGATTGTGCTTTCCGTGTTCATGGCCGGGCTCGGCATCGGATCCTGGACCGGCGGCGCGCTGATTCGCCGGCTGGGGCGAGTAGCGCCCGCCGTTCCGCTGCGCCTGTACGGAGCGCTGGAAGTGTCGATCGGTCTTTCGGGACTGCTGGTTCCGGCGATTCTCGGCTTCGGGTACCACCTGTTGCGCGATGCCGGGCGCGGCGTGGCGTGGGGCTCGTCGCTTTACTACCTGGCCTCTGGCGCGTGGGTGGCCGTGGCGCTGCTTCCCTGGTGCACATGCATGGGTGCGACGTTTCCGTTTGCGATGGCGGCGATTCGCGGCCTGAACGAAGAGGAATCGCCGCGTTCGTTCAGCTTCCTGTATCTGGCGAACGTGCTGGGCGCGATCGCGGGTGCGCTGGTTCCCGCGATTTTCCTGATCGAGCTGTTCGGCTTTCACATCACGTTGCGGATCGCGAGCGCGTTGAACGGACTGCTGGCTGCGATGGTGTTCCTCTACGCGCGATCGCTTCCGCGCGCGGAGAAGGCGCCGCCGGCGGCTCAGGCCATAGCGGCGTCCGTCGAGGCCCGGACCGGGTTTCTATGGCTGCTGTTCACGACCGGCCTGTGCAGCATGGCGATGGAAGTGGTCTGGACCCGCCAGTACACGATTTACCTCGGCAACGTCGTCTATGCGTTCGCCTCGATTCTGGCGGTGTATCTGGCGGCGACGTTTGCAGGCTCGACCCTGTATCGGCGATGGGCGCGGACGCATCCACGGGCCAACAGTCCCGCGGCGTGGATTTGCCTCGGCTTCCTGGCGCTGTTGCCGCTGTGGTTCGCCGATCCGCGGTTGTTGTGGGGCGCGGATTTTGCGGACGACAATTTCTTGCTGGGCTTGTTTCGCGCGGTTTGCGGGATTGCGCCGTTCAGCGCGATTGCCGGTTTTCTGACGCCCATGCTGGTGGATCGATGGTCGGGCGGCGATCCGGATCGCGCGGGCCGCGCCTACGCGATGAACGTGCTCGGATCGATTCTGGGACCGCTCGTCGCCGGTTTCTGGATTCTTCCCTGGGCGGGCGAGCGCTGGGGATTGTGCCTGATCGCGCTGCCGCTGTTCGCGATCGGCTGCGCCAGCGCCGTGCGGGCGTCCGCCTCCATTTTCGGGCTCCCCTTGCGGGCGCTGTTCGCGGGCGCGGTGGCCGGGTCGGTCCTGATGGCCGCGACGACGCGCGGCTACGACTCGATTTATCCGCAACGCATCGAATTGCGGGACTATACCGCGACGGTGATCGCCGCCGGCAAAGGCATGAACCGGCGGCTTCTGGTGAACGGCATCGGCATGACCCGGTTGACGACGATCACGAAAATGATGGCCCATCTGCCGCTGAGCATGCTGTCGCGTCCAGCGGCGAGCGGATTGGTGATCTGTTTCGGGATGGGCACGACGTTCCGTTCGATGCTTTCCTGGGGCATTCAAGCGACGGTGGTTGATCTGGTGCCGAGCGTGCCGAAGCTTTTCGGATATTATCATCCGGATGCCGGTGCGCTGCTCCACTCGCCGCTCGCGCACGTGGTGATCGACGATGGCCGCCGGTTCCTGGAGCGTTCGGCCGAGCAGTTCGACGTGATTGCGACCGATCCTCCGCCGCCGCTCGAAGCGCCGACCTCGAGCCTGTTGTACTCGCAGGAATTTTATTCGATCGTGCAGAAGCATCTTCGTCCGGGCGGCATCGTGCAGGTGTGGTGTCCGGGCGGGGACGACGTGTCGGTCGCGGCGATCGCCGAGGGCCTGCGCCAATCGTTTCCCTACGTGCGCGCCTACCAATCGGTGGAAGGATGGGGTCTGCAT
>DATHCE010000326.1:0-2865 GCA_035319685.1 Bryobacteraceae bacterium
AAATCGCGAGCGGCTGATGGAGGCGCGGGTGGTTATCGTGGTCGCGGGAATGGAAGGCGCGCTGCCGAGCGTGGTGGGCGGAATGGTGGCCGCGCCGGTGATCGCGGTGCCCACCAGCGTCGGTTACGGCGCGAGTTTTCAGGGACTGGCCGCGCTGCTTGGCATGCTGAACAGTTGCGCGAGCAACGTCACCGTCGTCAACATAGACAACGGATTCGGAGCCGGTTATGCAGCGAGCCTGATAAACCGGCTTTAAACCGTTTACGTCCGCCCGGCCCCGCCATTACTGGCGCGGCTTTAAACCCTTCACGTCCGCCCGGCCCCGCCATTACTGGCGCGGCTTTAAACCCTTGACGTCCGCTGGGCCCCGCCATTACTGGCGCGGCTTTAAACCCTTGACGTCCGCTGGGCCCCGCCATTACATGGCGCGGCTTTGGGCCTGTGCGGCGACTCGCCACCCTAGGCGCCGACGGCGTGCAGCTTCGGTTCGTCGGCGGATAAGGAAAACTCGAACAGCGGAGTGGTCTCGCCGGAGCCCCAGCGGCTCATCTTCCATTCTGCTCTCAGAAACTCGACCTCCGGATAGTCCGCGAGATCGAGAAACTGGGTATAAGTCCCGCAATAATCCTTTCGCGGGAAAACGCCGAGCAACTTCCAGCTCGTCTGATTCGGAGAGCCCCAGATGGACACCTCCAGGCTCTCCCGTTCCACCGTTCGAATTACATCAAGAGTCAGCAGCAATAACTTGCCGCGGGTGGATTCGAGAGCGATTTCCGCTCCCGCTCCGTTGTGACGAACTACATTTTCCGGGAGAAGAACTTGCATGACAACACCCTCTTCCGTCACTACTGGTTCGCGTCAAATCTTGCGAAGGCGTTCTTGCGCCTCTTTCAGCGTCTCATATTTTTTGCAGAAGCAAAACCGTATCCACTGGGAGCCTTCGCGCGGATTTTCGAAAAAGCTGGAGCCGGGCACCGCCGCGACGCGGACGTCTTCGATCAGGTGCCGCGTGAACTGCATATCATCGGGATATCCGAAGCCGGAAATATCGGCCATGATGTAATAGGCGCCGCGCGGGATCGAACACTTAAAGCCGGCCTGATCGAGCACGGCGAGCATCGCGTCGCGGCGCGCGGCGTAATCGGCGGCGAGGTGCGCGTAATACTCCTCGGGCAGCGCGAGCGCCACGGCGCCAGCTTCCTGCAACGGAGCCGCCGAGCCGACGGTGAGAAAATCGTGAACCTTGCGGATGGAATCGGCAAGATCGGGGCTCGCCAGCACCCAACCGACGCGCCATCCGGTGACCGCGTATGTCTTGCTCATGCTGTTCACCAGAATGGTGCGGTCGCGCATGCCGGGGATGGACATCATGGGGACGTGTTCCACGCCGTCGTACAGGATGTGCTCGTAAATTTCGTCGGTGATGGCGAGGGCGTCGAATTCCTGGCACAACGAGGCGATGTATTCGAGCTCCTCGCGTTTGAAAACGCGGCCGGTGGGATTATTGGGCGAGCATACAATGATCGCTTTGGTGCGCGAAGAAAACGCCCGGCGCAATTCGTCGCGATCGAAGGTCCAATCGGGCGCATGCATCCTGACGAACTTGCGGACCGCGCCGGACAGCAGCGTGTCGGGGCCGTAGTTTTCGTAGTAAGGCTCGAAGATGACCACCTCGTCGCCGGGATTGATGGTCGCCATCAGCGACGCCATCATGCCTTCGGTGGACCCGCAGCAGACGGTGATTTCGCGCTCGGGATCGATGTCGAGATTGTAGGTGCGTTTATATTTCGCGGCGATGGCGTCGCGGAAAGACTTGGAGCCCCAGGTGATCGCGTATTGATTGACGTTGTCCGCGATGGCCTTCTGAGCCGCGTTCTTCAAAATTTCGGGCGCGGGAAAATCGGGAAATCCCTGCGCGAGATTCACCGCGTTGTGCTGCGCGGCCAGGCGCGTCATCTCGCGGATCACGCTTTCGGTGAAGCGCAGCGTTCGTTCGCTGCGGAATCTCGGACGCCGGTTGGGAATATCGGCGGGTTGCAGAAGAGATTTTTCGGCGGTAGAGGCCATGGGAATATGTTAGCGCGCGCCGGGCCAGCGCCCGAGTGGGGGTAATGCTCGGTTAGTGCGGTGCTGTGATATGATCGCGTTCCATGACCGTCTGCATCGCGGCAATTTGCGAAGCCGGGGCCCAGATCGTTGTTGCGGCGGATCGGATGTTTACCGCCAGCTTTCCCCTCAACCTTGAGTTTGAGCCTCCCTTGAGCAAGATCGAACAGCTTTCGTCTAAATCCCTCGCCATGGCGGCAGGATCGAGCTTGGCGGCTGCTGAAATCATCGAGGCCACGAAGGAAAGGATCGCGGAAGTTGGCGGCCACGTGTTCCAGATCGCCATCGCTGCGAGAGACGCCTATACGCATTTACGCAACGCCAAAATTGACGAGCAAATTCTGAACGCCAATCTTGGTCCAGATTTTGCAGCCTTCCGTACCAGAGGCGGAACGCTTCCCGCCTATCTACAGGTCCAACCGGCTATCTACCAGCAACTGGTCATTCAGATGAGTCAGTTCAACCTCGGAGTTGACGTTCTCATTGCAGGTTACGAAGACAACGGCTGTCACATCTATCACTTGACGCATCCGGGCTCTCTGACGGCCTTCGATAAGCTTGGTTATAATGCCATTGGGATTGGGGCGATCCATGCTATGGTGACGCTGCACCTCGGAGAGCAGTCCCCAAAGGCTCCACTCGCCGCCACTTTACACGCGGTGTACGACGCAAAGATCGCCGCCGAGGTCGCTCCTGGTGTCGGCCAAGAAACGGAAATGGCTGTTATCTCAAAGGACGGAGTCTGGCGCTGTTCGTCAG
>DATHCE010000327.1:0-6444 GCA_035319685.1 Bryobacteraceae bacterium
TACCAACGACGATCTGGTGAACGCGCGGCGCCTGATCCAGGCCGGCGCCGCGGCGGTGATGCCCCTGGCCGCGCCCATCGGCAGCGGACTGGGCATTCAGAATCTCACCAATCTTCGCATCCTGCGCGAGATGATCACCGAAGTTCCGCTGATTGTCGATGCGGGAGTCGGTACGGCATCCGATGCGGCCATCGCGATGGAGCTCGGCTACGACGGGTTGCTGATGAACACGGCGATCGCCGCTGCGGAGGATTCGGTCGCGATGGCGACCGCGATGAAGCTCGCCACCGAAGCGGGCCGGTATGCGTATCTCTCGGGTCGCATGCCGAAGAAATTGTACGCCGCCGCCAGCAGTCCGGCGGCGGGCGCTATTGCGTCTTAGCGAGCCCGGCTTTACCGATCAGCTCGCGTAGTTGATCCTCGCCGCCGAAGCCGATTTCGTTCGTAATGATCCTGCCGTCGCGGCCGATCAGGATGAAAGTCGGATACGCCGTCACCTCATAGGATTCCAGAATTCCCGATTCGCCGCTCAATACCGCGGGATATTCAAACGGGGTTTTCTGCAGGAACTTCTCGACAATTTCCCGATCTTCTCCGGTATTTACGCCGAGAATTACCAGGTCGCTGCTTTTCGTTTCGCGCGAAATTTGGTCGAGAACCGGCATGCTTTTCCGGCACGGCGCGCACCAGGTGGCCCAGAAATCCAGCAGCACCGGCTTGCCCTTCAGCGCAGCCAGGCTGAAGGTCCGGCCCTCGATCGATTTCACTTCGAACGCCGGCGCCGGCTTGCCCGCCAGGTCCGGCTTCGCGGCCGGCGTGCCGAATATCGATAACTCCTTCACTTCCTTGGCATCCGGCGGCGGCGTGAACACGAACAACGATTCCGCAAGAGGCTGGTCGATTTTCACGCTCTTCTTGGTCGTTTTCTGATGCATCACGAGTTCTTTTCCGCCGATCGCCATCTTCATCGCCATGGTCATTTGAAAATCGATGCCGATCTGCTTGTCGATCCAGTAGGTCATCGTCGCGCCCGTCATTTTGGGAGGCGCCTTGTCGCTCGAAGGTAGCGTCATCTCGCCGATTTGCGCCTCCACCACCCAGCAGTCGTGTTTCTCTCCATCGATTTCGATAGCCTGGTCGCCGGTGGTCTTGTAGGTTACCTTCACCGACGACGGGTCCGGAAGCTTGACGCCAATCGCCGCCATCACCGCTTCGGGCCCTTGCGCAGCCGCGATTTTGACGTACTGCTTCGCCATCGAGTTGTAGACCCAGGTGGTCTCGCCGTCCGATACATCGAGGAAGGTGACGCCCGGCGCCTTGACCTCCATTCGCGTCTTGCCTGGGTTCAAGTACGCGGATTGCGTTTCGGTGGTCACATTCATGGGTGCGCCGGGAAACGGAGTCTCCGTAACATTCTCGGCGACGAATTGCAGGCTGTGGAAGCTTTTCGAGATTTGTTGCGCGCGTTCGAACAGCGTCTGTGCGTCGGGCAACGGTTGCGCCGCCGCGACGCTCAGTATCAGGGCAAATGCAATGGCGAGCCGCATGCAGAACCCTCCGGCCGGTGAAAATTTCAGTTCTTGGCGCGCGGCGGTTGATAGCCGGGCGGGAAAGCGGAACCTTCGCCGAAGAAATAGTCTTCCATTTGCTTCAACAGAAATTCCTGCGCTTCCTGCGTGCCGAGGTTCAGCCGGTACTCGTTCATGATCATCTTCATGTGTTCGAGCCACAGCTTCCAGGCTTCCTTGGAGACGTTCTCATAGATCCGCTGGCCGAGCGGATGGGCATCGAAGGGAACTTCGTCGAGGCCCGGCATCTCGCGCTGAAACTTCACGCAAAACACCTTGTGACCGCTGTTGTTGGGTTCGTCGACCTTGGGTCCGACCATGCCGCCACCGCAGCCCATGGGCAAATCTCCTCTCAGTTCAAGAATATCAGGTCGGAAAATTCGGGAGGCGGCTTTAAATTAAGACGCGAGCGGGGTTTGTACGCCGCGCTTCAGCTTGACCGCTTCCAGGTATTCAGAAAGCTTCAGCGGAAGGTTGGCCCCTTTCTCCATGTGACGCTGAACAGCCTTCTGGTACCGGCGCAGAGTCTCGCGTTTGGACGACTCCCGCAGGTTGCAGCTCTCGATATCCAGGAGCAACTCGATCTCCCACGGCCGGAAGGTGTTGCGATGCATATTGCCACGCAGCAGTTCCTGGATCAGGCGGTTGAATTGCGCCAGCACTGCGTCGCTATCGGGTAAAGAATCGTGCATACGCTAAGGTCGTATCGGCCAGATTCTTCTGAATATTAGCACATTGTCGCGATCCGGTTAGGATTCCATTCACGCGTTCAATTCATCCGCGCGAGCCACCGGTGAATCCCCTCAATTTGCTTGACGATTTCCGGGCGATCCGGCGCATCGGGCTGCAAGTTGAGATATTGTTCGAGATCGGCGCGCGCGGCCTGGTAACGCTTCAGCTCCAGCCGGAGCAATCCGCGAAGTTTGTGAGCCGGCGCCAGTTCCACGCGGTCCGCCGGCGCGGAGGAAAATCCGGCGATCAGCATATCCAGCGTTTCCACCGTCCGCGGCCAATCCTTCAGGCGCGAATAGGCCCCACGCATAAACTGAAGCATCCGCATGACGATCTGTTTTTTCGAGACGCGCCGCAGCATGTTGAGATCCGGCACCTGCGCGCCGGCGAGCAGAAAACACTCGCGCGCGGTGATCGTCCGCCCGCCGTGGAACGGATCGATATAAGTGGCGTAATTGCCATCGTCGAACTGTAGGATGAAATGCCGCGGCAAACCGATGCCGAACACGGGCATATGCAGCCGCCGCGCGATCTCCATATACATCACCGATAACGTCACCGGAATTCCGGTGCGCCGCTCCAGCACCTGGTTCAGGCAACTGTTCAAAGGATTGTGATAATCCTCCTCGTTGCCGTGAAATCCCAGCTCCTGGAACAGATAACGCTGGGCCGTCTCCACGAAATCGCGGCCGTCGTTGAAGTTCCGGAGCCGGTCGCCCAGGCGCGCCGCCAGTTCATTGAGCCGATCAAGAAACGGCTGGTCTTCGAGTTCCGGGTATTGAATCCTGGCTAATTCGAGAGCCGCGAGGTCCAGGCGGACCTTGACATGGTTCCCCGCCGCGCCGTCGTCTGCTGCTAACAATTGCTGCAAATACATCGCACTACTTCTTCATCCAATCGGCCTTACTTCATCCAATCGGTTCGCGGCGGCGAAAACAGGTCGATCACCACGGCGTCCTCCAGCACCTCGGCGGAATGCGGAGCGTTGGCCGGGATATGGACTGCCGCGCCGGCGCCAAGAATGGATTCTTCGCCGTCGACCAGGTACCGCACGCGGCCGCGCTCGACCATCGAGATCTGCTCATTCACATGACTGTGCGCCGGGACGCCGCCGCCTTTCGCGATTTCAAATCGCGCGACGGTCATCGCGGCGCCGTGAATCGCCTGGCGCGTGACCAGCGGATCAAGCTGTTGTTTCGCGACTTCGTTCCAGCGGTAAATCATATCTTCTATTAACAGGCTAACCCGAGGTACCGGTAACCCGCGCGGGCCATGCGCGCGCGATCGAGCGCCATGCGCCCGTCGAGCACGATGGCCGAGCGCATCAGGCGCGCCAGCCCCTCCCAATCCATTTCGCGATATTCCGTCCACTCGGTCACCAGAACCACGGCATCGGAATCGCGCAGGACATCCTCGATCGATTGGCAGCAGATAGCTGCGAGATCGGGATATTGCTCGCGGAACACCGCCATAGCCACCGGGTCGTGTGCCTTGACGCGCGCGCCGCGCTCGATCAGCTTGCGCGCGATGTCGAGCGAGGGAGCTTCGCGCAAATCGTCGGTGTTCGGCTTGAAGGCGAGACCGAGCAGGCCGATGGTCCGGCCTTTCAAAATGCGCAGCTCGCCCAGAAGTTTATCGACCACCCGATCGCGCTGGCGCCGGTTCACGTCGCGCGCCGCTTCGACGATCTGCATTTCCAGCCCGTATTCGGAAGCCGTCGCGACCAGCGCCGCCGTGTCCTTCCCGAAACACGACCCTCCCCATCCGATGCCGGCCTGCAAAAATCGCGTGCCGATTCTCGCGTCGAGGCCGATGCCTTTCGCCACTTGCGCGATATCGGCGCCCACTTTTTCCGACAACAATCCGATTTCGTTGATATAGCTGATTTTCAGCGCCAGAAACGCATTGGCCGCGTACTTGATCAGCTCGGCCGAAGCGAGGTCGGTCGAAATCAGTGGCACCGCGCCCAATTCCTCGGGCCGCGGCAGGAACGGCGGCGGCTGAAACGTCTGATCGAGAATCGGGCGATACAGCGTGTACAAAACTTCCGCAGTTTGCGATTCGTCGGCGCCCACCACCACGCGATCGGGATACAGGCTGTCGTGCAGCGCGGAGCCTTCGCGCAGAAATTCGGGGTTCGAGGCCACGGCAAAGGCGCCATTCGACTTGCGCCCGTGGCTCTGTTCGTAGGCTTCGCGCACCAGCGATTCCACCCAGTTGCCGCTGCCGATGGGAACCGTCGATTTGTTGACCACCACCGTGAACTCTTCCGAAAGATGCTCGCCGATGCCGCGCGCGGCGGCTTGCAGATATTGGAGATCGGGTGAGCCGTTCAAACCCGGCGGCGTTCCCACCGCGATGAAGATCACCTGCGCGCCGGGGACGGCCTGCGCATAATCCAGAGTAAATTTCAAATTGCAGCGCGCTTCCGCGATAAGGTCGGCGAGATGAGGCTCGTGAAACGGAACCTCGCCGGCTTCGAGCCTGGCGATCTTGCGCGCGTCGGGATCCGCGCAGGTCACCTGGTGCCCGAGAAACGCGAGGCACACGCCGGTGGTCAATCCGACGTATCCGGTTCCAAGGATGGTCACGTTCATTTTTCTCTATCTTACGACGGGGAGGGACGTGCTCAGTTGAAAATGCAACTGCGCGTGCGCAGCGCGCAAAGCGCGATCGGCCGAATCGGCCGAGTCGCCGCGGGCGAAGATGAATCCCGCGTAGCTTGCGCCTTCCGGCAACGGAAGCAGCATTTGCCCTTCCTTGGCCGTGATCACGACGTCCTCAATGCCAGGGACGCGGCGAGCGGCGTCCACTCCTTCGACACCCGTGAAGACACCCGCGCGCGGGATCGGGATCATCATCACGCCATGCGCGCCGGGCATCCGCTTTACGCGCGACACGTCCTCGCCCATGGCGTGGCGAAGGATGATTTCCTCTAAGGATACGTCGCCGTCGAAGCGCAGCACCTGCCCGCACAATCCTCCGATGGGGCGCGCGGCGACTTCGAGCATCCACACGCCGCGAGAATTGACGCGTATCTCGGCATGCACGGGGCCGAAAGCGAGTCCGAGCGCGTTGACCGCGCGCCCGGTCGCATCGATGATCGACGTCTGCACGGCATCCGGCTCGCGCGATGGAGTCAGGTAAATCGTCTCCTCGAAAAACGGGCCGTCGAGCGGATCGGGTTTATCGAATAAAGCCAGGGTTTGTAGCCGCCCATCGGTGACCAGGCCTTCCAGTGCCAACTCGCGTCCGGGGATGAAATCCTCCACTTGAATGGATTGCTCCGGTTCCCGTTTGAGAAGTTTTTGGATACGCTCCAAGGCCGCGACGAACTGGCGTGGACCGTCGGCGCGAATCACGCCGCGGCTGGCCGAAAGCGAGACCGGCTTCAACACGCATGGATAGCGCGTGGCGTGCGATTCCGCTTCGGGACCAGCATCGGGCGGAAGCATCCGGTACGATGCGACGTTAAGCCCGGCACGCCGGAATCGCTCATGCGCCAGAAACTTATTGTTCGCCGCGAGCACCGCATCCGGCGGGCTGAATCGCAACCCGAGCCGCGCCGCTGCCTGCGCCGCGATCACCGCGGGACCATCGCCCACTGCCGCGATCCCATCGAAAGGTCCGCGCGCAGCCAGAGCTTCCATGCCGATCGATGCATCGTTAAAGCGGACCGCAACCGCATCGTCGCCCCAGGGATTGTCCAGGTGGTGACAATGGTCGGTTGCCAGCACCAGGTCGAGATTCATCGCGCGCGCGGCATCGGCGAAGACGCGAACCTGATAGCCGGTGGTCGCGGCAAACAGAAGAATTTTTTTCATATAAGCGCTACCTGCGCTTGATTCGGTTCCGCTCAACAATACCAGGGCTCGTCGAGATAAGGGATCGCCGCACGCGGTATCAGGTCGAAATCGTCGAGCGCGAGGCCGGCCAGATGCGAAATTTCGTGGAAAATTTGGCCGCGCGTCCGGCCCTGTTTTTGAAGCTCATCGACCGAGTGAAAAACGCGCGACGCAAGCTGATCCACCTGCGGATCGTCATGCGTCCACGGATAAACCAGCGATTTTCGATCGAACGCGCCCACGCGCACATCGTCCAACTCCAGCAATCGCGAGCGGGAAGTGATCAGCAACCGCAAAGC
>DATHCE010000328.1:0-5750 GCA_035319685.1 Bryobacteraceae bacterium
AGGCGGGCGATTCGGTGACGATTCGAGCGGACGAGATCGGGGAATTGACGAATCGTGTGGCAGTAGTCGGCTGAACATTTAGGCACGAAGGAACGCGAAGGAACAGGAAGTAAGGGTCTTTATTCGGGTTCATCCGCGTTCATTCGCGCTCATCCGCGTTCATCTGCGGCCCTTCTTCTTCGATCTCCTCGAGTCTCTCGGCTTCCGCGGCGTAGCGCTTGAGCACCCGGATGGAATTGCCGGCGCTGAATCCGGCTCCGCGCAATTTGCGGAACGCCGAGGCGAGATGCTTTTCTTCCTGCAATAATGCGCCGAGGTCCTTGCCGCGATATTTTTTCTTGAGGAAATTTTCGATCATCGCGATCTCGTCGGCCGCTGCGTAGGCCGCTTCGCCGGCCTTGATGGCCAGCGCGGGAGCCACACGGCGCGCCATCAGGTCGCGAACGACGCGCGTTTTGCCGTAACCTTCGTTCTCCTTGCGCCAGGCGGCGAAGGATTCGGCGAAGCGCTTGTCATTCAAGAATCCCGCGTCTTTCAACCGCCCGATCACCTGCTCGACGTCGGCGGCTCGCGCGGCGCGGCGCTTCAGCTTTTCGCGAATCTCGGAGCTCGATTGCGCGCGGGCGGAGAGGGCGCGGGCCGCATAGTCCATCAAGCCGTCCAGATCGAGCGGCCGGGCGGCGCGCCGGGGAACAGTCACGGTTCCCAGCTTATATCATGCCGGACGCTGCGGAGAAAGTATTGGCGCTGGTATGCTTGAGGTACAGTAGACTGGAACAGGAGGACCAAATGGAAGACGATAATAAGTTGTCGTATTTTTTCCTCGGATTGGGCGTTGGAGTGGCCGTGGGTGTACTGTTCGCGCCGAAATCGGGCGAGGAAACCCGCAGTTTGCTGCGCGACAAGGCGGGCGAAGGCGCGGAATATGTGAAACGCCGCAGCACGGATCTGCGCGACCAGGCGGCGGACGTCATCGATCGCGGCAAGCAAACCATTCTGAAGCAAAAGGATAACCTGAGCGCAGCGGTGGAGGCGGGCAAGCAGGCGTATCGCGAGGCGACCTCGCAAGGCGAATAAAATTTTCTTCAACAGGCACGCTTCAACAGGGACGTTTGCATAGACCATGGATCAAAACCTGCTGATCATCATCGCGGCTTTTGTATTCGTCGCCGCGGCGGCTTTGTGTATTCAAGCCGGACTCTTATTCGGGATCTTGAAAACGGTCCGCGAACTGGAGAAGCAAGCCATACCGCTGCTGCCCAAGGCGGACGCGCTGATGGAAAGCTCACGGGTAGTGATCGACGACAGCCGCCAGCAGATCCATGACATCACGGTCAAGACCAACGAGATCCTGGACGCGGCGAAGATCCAGCTCGCGCGAGTGAATGAAGTGCTGGAGGACGCGACGGCGCGGGCGCACATTCAGCTCGAGCATGCCGAGATGGTGATCGATGATGCGATGAGCCGGACCCAGGAAACGGTCGCGCTGGTGCACAGCGGCATCATGACACCGCTGCGCGAAATTCAGGGCGTGACGGCGGGGGTGCGGGCCGCGATTCAGTTTCTGATGCGGGGCAGACGTTCGGGCGTCCAGGCCACGGCCGACGAAGAGATGTTCATATAGAAGACCAGTTTCGCCGGACTTTTCATTCATAACAGCAATCCAGAGGCTGTGTTCCAGTCCGCGCGCTACCCGCCGTTACGAGTTTGTGTGAAATCCGCTGAATGACCCCCGCCTTCACTGGCGCGGCTTTCGACTGGTCTACACTGGTTAGATACATGCCCCGCGCTTGTTTTTTTCTGCTGGCGTGTTGCCCGGTTTTCGCCGCTGGTCCTTCGGCCGCCGATCTGGCGCGCTCCATTCGCGAAGCAACGCTCGATCCGGACGAATGCTATCGGGTCCGCGACGTTCGTCTCCAGAAAGAAGACATCAAAGTTTACCTGACCGACGGGTACCTGATTTTCTCGAAGCCGGTGGCGGGCGAGCGGAGATCGGCGGTGTTCACGGCGGATGTGCAGGGCGGCGACGCGGAGGCGCTGCTGATGCCGCCGACGCGCGGGGAACGGCAGTCGCTCGCGATGTTCACCCAGTCGGCGAACCTGGACCAGCATTTTCAGGCCGCGCTGATGATCTTCACCGACGGATCGCGCGAGCTGACCGACCGGATCACCCGGGACGGCTCGGCACGCAAGGCGCCGGAAATGGGCGCGCTGCTCGCCGAGACGTGGTCGCCGGTGATGAGCAACGTGCAGAACGGATTCCAAATCCGCATGATTCAGGATATTCTCGCGCCGGATGCGAACGGCGGGATGATGTTCCTGGCGATGAGCAGTCGAGACGCGGGGAATTTTGACATGGTGTACGATCCTCGCGCGGAGGAGCAGATTGTCGCCGGCCAGTTGACGGAGCGCAACGGACGCGCGGCGTACAACGTATGGGCCAGTTTTCCGGCGCTCTCGTCGCGCCGCGGAGCGACGAAACCGCTCGATCCCTGGTATACCGTGCCCGCGTTCCAGATCGATGCGGCGATCCATCCGGATCTGAGCATGAAGGCGACGACGCGGGAGCGGCTGCGCGTCGGCAATCGCGATCTGCGCGTGTTCGGGTTTGAGGTTTCGCAAGCCGTCGAGGTGGAGTCGGTGAAGATCGACGGAGCGCCGGCGGAACTGTTCTTTCAGGATTCGGTGCGGGGACGGGCGCTGCGCGGCAGCGATGACGACGTGTTTCTGGTGGTTGCGCCGGAGCCGCTCGCGGCCGGGAGCGAGCACGAATTCGAGTTTGCCCATCAGGGCTCGGTAATCCGTGCGGCCGGGAACAACGTATTTTTCGTGGGCGCGCGATCCAACTGGTTTCCGCGCGCGGCCGGCGGCTTCGCCACCTTCGACCTGACCTTTCATTATCCGAAACGGCTGACGCTGGTGAGCACCGGCGACCAGGTGGAGGATCGCACCGAGGGCGAGGTGCGCTCGACGCGCTGGAAAACGCCGGTTCCGGTGCGCATGGCCGGATTCAATCTCGGCGATTACGAAAAAGTTTCGGTCGCGTCCGGCGGATTCGAGGTCGACGTGTACGGCAACCGGCATTTGGAGGTGGCGCTCGAGCCCAAACCGGTGGTTCCGATGGTCGATCTGCCCAAGGTGCGGCGATATCGCATGACCCAACTGAACGAGCCGCCTCCTCCGCTGACGCCGGCGCCTCCAGTTCCCGACGCGCGGCTGCGCGCGGTGGCAGCCGATGTTTCGGCGGCGCTCGATTTTTGTGCGTCCAAGTTTGGGCCGCCCGCGCTCAAGACGCTGACGGTCTCGCCGATTCCGGGCACTTTCGGCCAGGGATTTCCCGGCCTGGTGTATCTGTCGACAGTGGCGTACCTGGATCCGAGCCAGCGTCCGGCGGAAATGCGCGACTCGACCCATCAGCTTTTCTTTTCCGAGCTGCTCGAAGCGCACGAAGTGGCGCATCAATGGTGGGGAAGCGTGGTCGCGACCACTTCTTATCAGGACGAGTGGCTGAACGAAGCGCTGGCGAGCTATTCGGCGCTTCTGTTTCTCGAAAAGAGAAAGGGCGCCAAGGCGATGGAGCAGGTGCTCGAAGGCTATCGCGATCACCTGTCGGAGAAGAACGAGGATGGGCGGACGATCGAGTCGGCGGGTCCCATCACCTGGGGCGGGCGCCTGGATTCGAGCGGCATCCGCGATGCGTGGCGCGCGATCACGTATGAAAAAGGCGCGTGGATCATGCACATGCTGCGGCGGCGGATGGGGGATGAGCGGTTCCTGAGCATGCTGGCCGAATTGCGGCGGCGCTACGAATTCAAGAGCATTTCGACCACGGATTTCCGCTCGCTCGCGCGCGAATTTGTTCCGCCGCGCACCCGGCCGGACGTGATCAACGCGTTTTTCGACAACTGGGTTTATGCCACGGGCATCCCGGCGTTGAAGCTGCAGTATTCGGTGAAGCAGGTCGCGGCGGGGACGAGATTGACGGGCACGGTGACGCAAACCGGGGTCGACGACGATTTCTCGGCCGATGTACCCGTCGAGGTGCAATTCGCGACCGGCGCGACGCAGACGATCTGGGTCAGCACGTCGAGCGATCCGACGTCGTTTTCAGCGACGTTGAAGCGAGCGCCGGTGCGCGTCGCAATCGCGCCGGGCGGGGTCTTGAGGACGCGCTGATCGAGCCGCATCTATTGAATTAGAATTGGTTGCGGGTGAGAACCGGCCTCGTTGTTACCTGCTGGCGCCGAGCCCTGGTTGGAGGGCGTTGACCAAAGCGGCCATATTGCCGTAGGGATGCTTGTTTTCGAGCATCAGTTGATGTGCCAGGCCGATCTCGTCAAAGGAAAACGTTCGCGAGAGGCAAGGATTCATACGCCCGTCGGCGACGAGCGCAGTCACAGCCGCGGCCTGCTCGTCATTCGAGAGGTGGCTCCCCTGGAAGCGCTTCTGTCGCATCCAGTGATAGCGGAGATCCATGGTGACGTTGTACCCTGTGGTCCCGGCGCAAATCACTACCATGCCGCCGGTTGCGCAAAGAAGGCATGACGTCGGAAGCGTATCCTGCCCTGGATGCTCAAACACCAGGCGAGGATTCACACGCTCGCCGAGGATATCCCAGATCGCTTTCCCGAAGGACCGGGCGCCTTTGATCCACTGGAGGTACGCCGGCGTGTCGGTTTGCGGCATCATTCCCCAATGGTTGAAGTGCTTCCGGTTGATGACGCCTACCGCGCCGAGGTTCATGCAAAATTGGCGCTTATCTTCGTCCGATGTCACAGCAATCGCCCGGCCTCCTGCTTCCCGAACGATCTGCAGCGCCATGGATCCCAGTCCGCCCGCCGCGCCCCATACCAGCACCACATCGCCCTTCTCGACGGTGTTGCCGGCCCAGCCCATCAACATGCGATAGGCCGTAGAGGCGCACAACAGAAAACACCCGGCCTCGTCCCAGGTGAGGTTCTTCGGCTTGGGAACGCATTGATGGGCCTGTGCGCGGGCGAATTGGCAATAGCTTCCGTAGTTGGTCTGGTAGCCCCAAATCCGCGTGCTCTCCGCGAGCATGGGATCTCGCCCGGATAAGACCCACGGATCGTTAGGCTCCCACCATCCGCTGTGGACAACCACCTCATCACCCGGCTTCACCTGTGTGACGCCGGAACCAACCGCCCAGACGATTCCCGAACAGTCGCTCCCCCCCGCGTGGAAGTCTTCCGTTTCCCCGCGGCTCTTTTGGCGCTCCGCAATGACATCCACCGGCTGACCGAGGGCCGCCCAAACGTTGTTGTAGTTGATGCCGGTCGCCATCACATAGATAAGAACTTCGTTCGATGCAATCGTTGGCGTCGGAATAATTTCCCGTTGCCAGGCATCCTTGGGCTGCCCGAACCGGTTCTGCCGAACCGCGAACGCATGCATCATGCGCGGCACCACCCCGAGCGGAGGGGCGTCTCCCAAGTCGCAAATCTCCACGTCAAACGCTTTCATAAGGGTTCCTGGATGATTCCTTCTTTGAGTGCCGTTTCAACGGCTTAGACTATTCGCTTGATTATAATTGATTGGCGGGCGCCTTTCGTCAGCGCATTCCTTAGGTAGTGGCGTCGCTAAATGCGCTAATCCGGCCGCCGATCCACTTCCGCCTTCATCTGAAGCCAGGCGTGCCGGGTTTCATCCACCGATCCTTCGTCTTCGATGGTCGTGATGTCCCCGGGTTCGCGATCGAGAATGACCGCCTTCAGCACCCGGCGCATCAG
>DATHCE010000329.1:0-32471 GCA_035319685.1 Bryobacteraceae bacterium
CGCCGCTTCCGGGCGTATATCAGGATTTTCGGGCCGTCGACGCTGGTCAGAATCTCGATGACGATCTGATCCCCTCGGCCAAAGCTGCCGGGGTGCAGATCCTTTTGATTCGCGGCTCTCTTTCGGAAATGCGCGATGGAATTTTGATTGCGCCGGGGCCGAAAACGCTCCTCCGGTTCGATCACGACGATGAGCCGCCCGCCTCTACCACACGTACCCTGACGCCCAAACAGCGCCGCCGCTTCGAAGACGTGGCCAAACAATATCCCGACGAAGCCTTCGCCATCGCCGGCAATACGCTCTGGAAATCGCCGAACTGGACGGTTGTATTTCGCCATGAAAGCATCCACATCCTGGCATTGAGTCTGGACCCGCAGTCGATTCGGGCCTCGCTCGATCAGGGCCGCGATTACGTGGCTGAGGATTGGCTGTGCGATCCCGGAGGATTTTATTTCATGGCTGAGAACAATCTCGGCGCGTTCGATATCGGCGACACCGTTCCGCTGATTCCCGGCACGCATCTCCGGGCGAATTTCCCGATCGCTGCGAAAATCAGGCTGCTCGACGACGGCAAAATCGTCGGCGAAACAGAAGGCTCCGCGCTCGATTACGCGATCCAGAAACCCGGCGCGTATCGCATTGAAGCGTTCCTTACCATCGACGGCGAGGAGCATCCGTGGATTTTTTCGAACACGATTTATACCGGCAAGCCTCTGGCAATGGAGCCTACAGTCGACCCGGGATCGCCCGAGGTCGAAGTTCGCCGCGACATTTCCTACGTCGCCGGGAAACCTGAGGATGCGCACAACCATCAGCTCGATTTATACCTGCCCGAAAGGAAAAGACATTTCCCGGTGATGATGTTTGTTCACAACGGAGCCTGGCGCACCGGCGACCGCTCGATGTACGCGTCATTCGGCAAGCGCTTTGCAAAAACCGGCATCGGAGTGGCGATTCCCGGATATCGGTTGATGCCGCAAAATCCGCATCCCGCGCAGATCGACGATGTGGCCGCGGCATTCGCCTGGGTATGCCGGAACATTCCGCAGTACGGCGGCGACGCGTCGCGGCTGTATCTCGCGGGGCATTCCTCAGGCGGGCATCTAGTGGCGCTGCTGGCGCTCGATCGCGATTATCAGAAGCAATTCCAGATCCCTGCGGGAGCGATCCGCGGCGTGATCGCCATCAGCGGCATTTACAACGTCGGACGGATGCCCGATTTTCAAAACGCGGACGACGATCCGTCGCCGATGGGTCATGTTCATCCTGAAGCTCCGCCGTTTCTGTTGACGTATTCCCAATGGGACTTTCTGGGACTGCCGAAGCAGGCGCGCGATTTCGCAGGAGCGCTGCAGGCCGCGTTCACCCCGGTCCAACTGCTCTACGTTCCGGGCCAGGGGCACGTCAGCGAAATGCTTGCTACCTTGAAGGAGGACGATCGGCTCGCTCGCGCGATTCTCGATTTCATTCAGTAAACATTCCGTGGACCCAAATCTTTCTTACGATCTGGTCGGCGTGGGGCTGAACGCCACCGACACGCTGATTCTGGTGTCGCATTTCCCGGCGTATGCGGGCAAGGTCGCGATGGAACAGGAAATTCTCAGTCCCGGCGGGCAGGTCGCGAGCGCGCTGGTCACGGTGGCGCGTCTGGGCAAGCGCGTGAAGTACATCGGCACGGTCGGCGACGATCTGCGCGGCGAAATTCAAATGGTCAGCCTGCGCGAGACCGGAATCAATCTTGACGACGTGCAAGTACGCGCCCATTGTCCCAACCAGGCGGCGTACATCGTCATCGACCGGTCGACCGGCGAGCGCACGGTTTTCTGGAGCAGGCCCGAGTGCCTGCGCCTGGAGCCGGAAAGCATCACCCCGGAGAAGATTGCGGGAGCGCGCATGCTGCATATCGACGGTCACGATACGCCGGCAGTGGAACGGGCCGCAAACATCGCGCGCAGACTCGGGATTCCGGTCAGCGTCGACGTCGACACGGTGTATCACGGCTTCGACCGCGTGCTGGGTTCGGTGGATTATCTGGTCGCCAGCTCCGAATTTCCGGGCCAATGGACCAGCGAGCGCGATCCGTTTCGCGCGCTCGAATTGATGCAGACGGAGTACGGCATGAAGGTGGCGGCGATGACGCTGGGCGCGCACGGAGCTCTGGCGCGGGCCGATGGCCGGTTCATTTATTCACCGGCGTTTGTGGTGAATTGCGTGGATACCACCGGCGCCGGAGACGTGTTTCACGGGGCGTTTTGTTATGCTGTCCTCGAAGGGATGTCCATGCGGGACGCGCTCGAGTTTTCTAACGCGATGGCGGCGCTCAACTGCACGCGCCTCGGAGCACGCGGCGGAATCGCCAGCGTGGCGGAAGCCCGCGCCCTCATCGAACGGGCCGACCGCAGGTCGCATCCGGACTTCGCCACCGCCGCGAAGCGAGCATGATCCCCCTTCGATCCACCGAGCGGGTCTCTAGCCCGGCCACCATCACGGCGTGCCTGATCGCCGTCAACACGGCCCTGTTCCTCTACGAGCTGACGCTGTCGCCCGGAGACCTGAACCGGTTGTTCGAGACCTGGGGCATCGTGCCGGATCAGATCTCGCAACATCTGCCGTCGCTCATCACCTCCATGTTTCTGCACGGAGGCTGGCTGCATCTGATCGGGAACATGTTGTTTCTGTGGGTGTTCGGAAGGAACGTCGAGGACTTGATCGGCAGCGGGCGATATTTGATTTTTTATGTGATGTGCGGAGTCGTGTCGGCCGTGGTGCAGGTAATTTTCACTCCCTATTCGCGCATGCCCACCATTGGAGCCAGCGGCGCAATCGCGGGCGTGATGGGCGCGTACCTTATCAAGTTTCCGCGCGCGCGCATCCTGACTCTGGTGACAGTTTTTTTCTTCATCACGACCATGGATATTCCCGCCGCGGTCCTGCTGCTGTGGTGGTTCGCGATCCAGTTCTTCAGTGGATTCGGATCGCTCGGCTCGAACGATTATAACAGCGGAGGCGTTGCGTTTTTCGCGCACATTGGAGGATTTCTCGCCGGGATGCTGCTCATCAAATTATTCCCACCGCGCCGGCGTTGGCGGGCATGGTATGCCGACGACTAGGTGGCCTACGGCACGTACCGTGTCCCTTTTTCAACAAAGCTCTTAACTCTTGCGGCGAGCGGTTTGGGGACTTTCGGGGAACAGCCGTCAGCGCGACGAAGTGAGATCGCGTTGGATTGCAAACTTGACCAATCCGGCGACGTCGTGAATGTCGAGCTTGCGCATCAGGCTGGCGCGGTAGGTGTCGACGGTTTTCGGGCTGAGCGACAGCCGCGCGGCGATTTCCTTGGCGCGGACTCCATCGCAAAGCAGACTGAACACCTGATATTCGCGGGAACTGAGCGATTGCAGCGGATCCTCCACGGCGGATCTCTGGCCGGGCGTGAAAATCTTGTTCAGTTCCAGCTCCGGCGAAACATAGATTCCGCCCGCCAGGACATGGTCGAAGGCTTCCAGCAACTGAAGCGACGGGCCGGATTTAAGCAGAAACGCGCTGACGCCGCAGCGCAGCGCTTCCACCACGGTTTTGCGATCCCGGCGTGTCGACAAGACCACGATTTTAGTGGGAAGGCTTGCGTCCCGGATGCGACGAACCACCTCAAAGGTAAACAGATCGGGCAGGGCCAAATCGAGCACCGCAATATCGGGCGGAAGGGACTCGATCATGCGCAAGGCGGCCGCTCCGTCGGAGCATTGTCCGACCACGCGATATTGCGGTTGCGCCTCGCATAAGGCCGCAAGCCCCTCCCGGACCAAAGTGAACTCGTCGGCCAGGAGGATCGAGTACGTCTTGGGCTCTCTGACGGGAACCATGTGTCTTTCGAGGGAAATCATTCCCCCTGAAAACTAACAGTGAGCCGGAGCCGCCGTTATTCTCTGAATTTCCGGCGTTCCGGCTCGTACATTTCATCCCGAATCGCATTGCCGTGACCAAAATGGTGCGCCACGGCTTATCCAGCCATCGAGAACCCCGGCTAGGAATAGCTGCGGACCGCCGCGGCTTCGTCGTCAAACACTTCGAACACGGTATACAGCTTGGTGATCTGCAACAGATCCTTGACGCGCTTGGTCAGGTTCAACAGCTTTACGGCGCCGCCCAGGTTGGTTACGGTGGTGAAACCCGAAACCAGCTCGCCGATGCCGGAGCTGTCGATATAAGATATTTCGGCCAGGTTGAGCAGCAATTTCTTGTGGCCGTTCGAAGCCAGATCGCGGATCTTGTCGCGGAACGTGCTGGCGCCCTCGCCCAAAGTGATCCGGCCGACCGCATCCACAACCACAACATCGCCCACCTGGCGGGTGGTCAATTTAACACTCACAAGAACCCCTCCTTCGTTAAACCCTTGATCTTCGTTTACTGCTGCGGCTTTCCCAAGTACTTTACCATTTTCACTTCGGTACCATTCGGCTCCCGAGTGCGAATCTGGAATTCATCCATGAACGCCTGAATCAACAACAGGCCGCGGCCGGAATACCGCAGCAGGTTCTCGTTGGCCAACGGGTCCGGCAGGGAGCTGATGTCGAACCCCTCGCCTTCGTCCGCAATCACAATGCTCAACCGGTCGGCGGCGCGGGTCACGGTCAGGCGCACCTTTTTGCGCTTGTTGTACCGGTTGCCGTGGATGACGGCGTTTACCATGCACTCGCGCACCGACATTCCAATACGATGAAGATCGTCCTCGTCGAAGCCGAGCTCCTGCGCCGTATGGAGGACCGCCTCTTCGGCGACGTCCACACTCTCCAGAGTCGAATCGAGAACCTGGTCCACAGTCCGAGCCTCGGCGGCCTCATGATTTGCCATAAATTGCAAGCTCGACACGGCGGGGCCAAGTCGAAACGCTAACTTAGAATAATGTTGGTAGCCATGTCAAGTAAGGCGTAAACTGACACGGCATGTCCCAAGCGGGATATCCGCCTCATGATAGCCTGAAAACAATGAAATTGTCTGTGAAATCCGCCTCCCTTCTGCTGCTCGCCGGGATTTGTTTTGCGCAAACCAGGATTACCTCGGTCGAAGGAATCACCGAATACCGGCTCGCGAACGGAATGAACGTGCTCCTGTTTCCCGATAAAACCAAGCCGACGGTTACGGTGAACATCACTTATATGGTCGGATCGCGGTTTGAAGGATACGGCGAAACGGGCATGGCGCATCTGCTCGAACACATGATGTTCAAAGGCACCACCAAGAACGGCGACCTGAAGACGGAACTCAGAAACCACGGCGCCGAATTTTTCAACGCGACAACGTCCTACGATCGGACGAATTATTTCGAGACGCTTACCGCAAACGACGCCAATTTGCGCTGGGCGCTTGAAATGGAAGCCGACCGGATGCTGAACTCGCGCATCGCAAAATCGGATCTGGATAGCGAAATGACGGTGGTGCGGAGCGAATTCGAGATGGGCGAGAACAGCCCCATGCGGATTCTCGAAGAGCGGGTGATGTCGACGGCGTATTTGTGGCACAGCTACGGGCGCAGCACCATCGGCGCGCGCAGCGACATCGAACACGTTCCGATCGAGAGGCTGCAGGCCTTTTATCACACCTACTATCAGCCGGACAACGCGATCCTGGTGGTGGCGGGGAATTTCGACGATGCCAAAACGCTCGCCTGGGTCGAGGAGATTTTCGGATCGCTGCCCAGGCCGGCACGCAAACTGACCGCAACCTATACTGAAGAGCCGGTGCAGGACGGCGAGCGCGAAGTAGTGTTGCGGCGCACCGGCGGCATTCAAGGATTGATGGCGGCGTATCATATCCCGTCCGGCGCCGATCCGGATACGGCGGCGCTCGAAGTGCTCGCCGAAGTTTTCAGCGCGTCTCCCGCCGGCCGGCTCTATAAGGCTCTGGTGGAGTCGAAGAAAGCGGTCAGTGCGAATGCGGATCCCTACCAGCTTCACGATCCCGGAGTGATGCTGTTTTCGGCGCAGGTCCGCAAAGAAGGCTCGCTCGACGATGCCGAAAAAACCATGCTCGACGTGATCGACGGGATCGCCAAGGAGCCGCCGTCGAAAGATGAGGTGGAACGCGCCAAGACGCGGCTGCTCAAAAATATCGACCTGGAACTGAATAATTCGCAGAACGTCGCCATCGGTTTGAGCGAATACCAATCGATGGGCGACTGGCGATTGCTGTTCCTGGATCGCGACCGGATCAAGGCAATCACGCCCGGCGATGTGGCGCGCGTCGCCAAGGCGTATCTGAAATCGTCCAACCGGACCATAGGCCGATTCATTCCCACCGATCAACCGGATCGCGCGACGATTCCCGCCCCCGCCGACGTCAGCGCGATGGTGAAAGATTACAAGGGCCAGGCGGCGGTGGCGCAAGGCGAGGCGTTCGATCCGGCGCCGTCCAATATCGACGCGCGGACGGTTCGCTGGACGCTCGCGAGCGGGATGAAGCTTGCGCTGCTTTCCAAAAAGACCCGGGGAGCGACGGTGCGCGCCGTGCTGACGCTGCATTATGGCGATGAGAAAAGCCTGTTGGGGAAGGAACAAACCGCGCAGATGACCGGGCAGATGCTGATGCGCGGAACCGGGAAACACAATCGCCAGCAGCTTCAGGACGAGCTCGATAAATTGAAGGCGCAGATGAACTCGAGCGCATCGGTGAACACCGGCGCGACGCTTTCGATCAGCACGGTTCACGATGGTTTCCCGGGCGCGCTGCGCCTCGCCGCGGAGGTTTTGCGCCAACCCTCGTTTCCCGAATCCGATTTCGAGCAGCTCCGGCAAGCCCTGATCGGACGCGTCGAAAGCCAGCGCGGCGAGCCTCAATCGCTCGCCATCAACGCGATGAATCGCCACCTGAACGACTATCCTCCGGGCGATCCGCGTGCGATTCCGACCATCGATCAGTCGATTGACGGGTTGAAGAAGCTGACGCTCGATGACATCAAGAAATTCCACTCCGAATTTTATGGAGCGTCGCACGCGGAGCTGGCCGTGATCGGCGATTTCGACGCGGCGGAGGTGCAGAAGCTCGCCGCGGAATTGTTCGGAGACTGGAACAGTCCGGCGCCATACACTCGACTGTCGCGCGAATGGCGGAAACTCGACGCGGTGAATCAGACCATCGAAACGCCGGACAAAGCGAACGCATTTTTCGCGGCCGGCACGACCATCGCTATGGACGAAGCTGATCCCGATTATCCGGCGATCGTGCTGGCGAATTCCATTCTCGGCGGCGACATCCAGTCGCGGCTGTGGAAGCGGATCCGCGAAACCGACGGGTTGAGCTATACCGTGCAAACCGTGTTCTACGCCGGCGCGGCGGAAAAATTCGCGCAGTTCCTGGCGATCGCGGTGTCCAATCCGCAGAACACCTTGAAGGTTGAAAACGCGTTCAAAGAGGAGATCGCCAAAGCGGTGAACTCGGGTTTCACCGCCGGGGAAGTGGCCGAAGTGAAAAAGGCGTATCTGCAACAAGAGCTGCTTTCGCGATCCGAAGACGCATCGCTCGCGCGCACGCTCGCGCGCAACGCGCAGAATGGTTGGACCATGGCGCATGATGCGGAGATCGAAGGGAAAATCGAAAAGCTGACCGCGGACGAGGTCAACGCCGCTCTCAAGCGCCGCCTCGATCCCGCGTCGATTTCGGATTTCAAGGCCGGCGATTTCAAGAAAGCGGCCGCACTTCAATAATGCCCGCCGCGACTTCCCATAAGCTGAGTCCGGAAGCTCTTCTGTCGCTGCCGTGATCTTGTTAAAAGCCGGGTCTGTCGACGCCGGCAAGCGCCTCGACCATTTTCTTCAGGACCATCTGCGCGACTACAGCCGGTCGCGTTTGCAAAGCTGGATCAAGGATGGACGCGTTCTGGTGGATGGCGCCCGGGCGCGGGCGTCGAGGGTGCTGCGCGGCGGCGAACGAGTCGAGGTGTTCCCCGCCGATCTTCCTCCGCTCAAGGCCACGCCCGAAGATGTGCCGATCGAAATCCTGTACCAGGACGAAGCCGTGATCGCGGTGAACAAACCCGCAGGAGTGGTGGTTCATGCGGGCGCGGGTGCCCATTCGGGCACGCTGGTGAATCGGCTGGTTCATCATTTCGGGTCGCTTTCCAAAGTCGGCGGCGAGCTGCGCCCGGGCATCGTGCATCGGCTGGATCGGGGAACCAGCGGCGTGCTTCTGGTAGCCCGCACCGATGCTGCACATCGCGATCTTGCCGGGCAATTTTCCTCGCGAAACGTGGAAAAAACCTATCTCGCATTGGTGGAAGGACGCTTGAGCGCGGACTCCGGACGCGTCACCAAGCCCATCGCGCGCGACCCGTTGCGGCGCACCAGGATGACCGCGAAGCTGGGCTATGGCCGTGAGGCCATCACCGAATTTCGCGTGCTCGGCCGCTACCAAGGTTTCACTTATCTCGAAGTGCGCATCGGAACCGGCCGCACGCATCAGATTCGTGCGCACATGGCGAGCCTCGGCCATCCGGTCGCCGGCGACCGGCTGTACGGAGCCCGCGCGCGCGACCGCATTTTTCTGCACGCATGGCGGATCGCGTTCACCAGTCCGGCGACGGGCGAGCGCGTTCAAGTCGAATCGCCGTTGCCCGCCGATCTTCGGCAATGGCTGAACGAACTCACTATATAATCTAAGACAAGCCCGAATGAAATACGCAGTCCTGTTTGCATTGGCGGCGCTGCCGCTGGCGGCCCAGTCGAAAACCACGCCGTCGACCACCCCTTCCCCTGAGGAGCCGCGGATCGCGATCGACGTCACGCGCGTCCAGCTTCTGTTCACGGTCTCGGATAAAAAGGGACGCTTCGTCAGCGATCTGGCCAGGGACGACTTTCAGATCTTCGAAGCGAAGAAGCCGCAATCGATTATGGAGTTCACCGCGGAAAGCGACCTGCCGTTGCGCCTGGCGATTCTGATCGACACCAGCAACAGCATCCGCGACCGGTTCCGCTTCATCCAGGAAGCCGCCAGCGATTTCGTCAACACCGTGATTCGGCCGCACGAAGACAAAGCCGTAGTGGTGAGCTTCGACACCACGGCCGAGCTGGTGGCGGACCTCACCGACAACACCGAGGCGCTCAACAACGCCATCCGTGACCTTCGCCCCGGCGGCGGAACGGCGCTCTACGATGCGATTTTCTTCTCCTGCCGCGACAAACTCATGCAGGATCAGCCGCGGTTCAAGTTCCGCCGCGCGATGGTGATCTTGAGTGACGGCGAGGACAACCAGAGCCGCTACACGCGCGACCAGGCGCTGGAGATGGCTCACAAAGCCGACGTGGTCGTCTATTCGATTTCCACCAATCGCAGCGGCGTCGACACGGACGGCGACAAGATCCTCAAGTATTTCGCCGACCAGACCGGAGGCCAGGCGTTTTTTCCGTTCAAGGCGCAGGACCTGGCGCAGTCCTTCGAAAATATCGCGAACGAGCTGCGGCATCAGTACAACGTGTTGTACCGGCCCGATCCCCTCAAAACCGACGGGCTGTATCATCCGGTGGACGTGAAGGTGAAAGGCCGCAAGGATCTGATCGTCCGCGCCCGGCACGGCTACTACGCGCCACTGCTGCCTTAACGGCGCAGCAGCCGGAACGCGTGGTTCGGGCCCATGCCCTGCTTGTACGCCAATTGGATCCACAACAGGGCGAGTGGTTCCAGCAAGCGCGCGGCCGTCAGTGCACCTGCATCCACCACCTCGAAGCCAAGCTCCGCAGCGAGCTTCGAGACCGTTGCTTTGGCCGAGGGGTCGTCGCCGCAGATGAACATGCTGGCGGTTTCGCCGCCGAAACGAGGATTGGCGAAGTTCCCCGCCCCGATCGTGTTGAAGGCCTTTACAACCTTGGCGCCCACGGCCCATCGCGCCACTTCCTCGCCCGCGGAATTGGTGGTTCCGATCGTTAATGCCGAAAGATCGGGCGCGAGCGGGTTCGTCGCATCGACAACGATCTTTCCGGCGAGGCTTCCGGCCGACTCTATCGCGCTTTTGGTCGCCGGCCAAGGCGTCGCCACCACCACCACTTCGGCGAACGAAGCGGCTTCCTGGACGGTCGCGGCGCGGGCGGTGGTTCCGGCCGCGCGCAGTAATTCCGCATATTTCGTCGAGTTGGGCTCCGGAACTCCGAAGACGATCTGGTGGCCTTTCGCGGCCCAAAGCTTGCCCAGCGCGCCTCCGACGTTTCCCGCGCCGATCAGACCGATTTTCATGGGATCCTCCCTGGTTATGGTAACAGGCACGACTTCAGATTCCGGGATAGGTGAGCGATTCGCCGTCGATTTTCGCGAACGGCGTCAAAGTGTGCGGCTTGCGGTTCGATTTGCTGAGAATGTCCTCGACTTCGATGCCCCGCGCGAGCAAAGCGTCGCCGATCAGCGAACGGTGACATCGCCATGGTACGGCTTCGGCGCACAGGATCGCGGTGCGTCGCGCGCGGGCGTGTTCGATCAGCTCGCGCAGATTCTCGTCGAAGGCCGGAGTCTGCATGTAGTCGGCGTAGCCGCGAAAGCCGGCGTTCTGCCAAGCCGTATTGATCGAATCCTTGCGGGGGTGACGCAGTCCTCCAAGTCCCGGCATGTGCAGGTAACCGATGCCGCGTCCGCCGAGCTCGCGATCGAGCGCGTCATGATTAAACTGCGGATTGTGGCGCGATTTGGGGATGGTCCGCACGTCGATGATCTGCTCGACCTGATGCGACAGGAGCAGATCGAGAAACTCCTGGATCCCGCGATTCGAATGACCCACTGTCAGAATCAGCATGGCTGATCCTCGCGTCCGCGGCGCCTGTCCCGTGCCATACTGATTATTTTCCCGCGCAAAAATCAGAATTGCCGGCATCTTATAGGATGGAATTATCGCAACGACGGGGCAAAAACGGATCATTATCGCCATTGATGGCCCGGCCGGGGCCGGGAAAAGCACCATCGCGCGATCCCTGGCCGGGAAGCTTGGGTTCACCTACATCGATACCGGCGCTATGTACCGGGCCGTGGCGCTATGGGCGCTCGGTGCAGGCATCGATCTCGACGATCTGCATCGTTTGGAGCAACTGGCTCGGGAGGCGCGGATCGAATTCGAAAACGATGCGGTCCTGTTGAACGGCGAGGACGTGACGGCGGCGATTCGCGAGCCTCGGGTAACCGAAGCCTCCTCGAAGGTGTCCGCCGCGCCCGGAGTTCGACGCGCCATGCGCCAGGAACAGCGCCGCATCGCGGCGGATCGTTCGGTGGTGATGGAGGGCCGCGATATCGGCACCGTGGTTTTCCCGGAAGCGCAGGTGAAGATTTATCTGGATGCCGATCCGGCGATCCGCGCCGTGCGGCGCGCGACAGAGACCGGCGCGTCCGCCGATTCGGTGGCCAAAGAGATCGCCGAACGCGACCAGCGCGACCGCACGCGACCGGAAGCGCCGCTCACGCAGGCGCCGGATGCGGAATATGTCGATTCCAGCCGTCTTTCGCCGGAGGAAGTGGAACAGGCGATCCTGAAGATTGTTCGCAAAAGAATCTCGAACGGGAAGGGACATTAAGCCATCACCGCAGCGACGATATGAACAACCTGCTTGTCATGAAATTCGGAGGCACGAGCATGGGCTCGGCCGAGCGGATTCGCGTGGCCGCGCGCATTTCCGCCGAACAGCGCGCCGTGCGCCCGACCGTTTCCATCGTGTCGGCGATGTCCAAGGTCACGGACCTGCTGCTCGATACGCTGCGCAAAGCCGAGGCCGGAGACCAGGCCGACCTCGACGCGAATTTGAAGACGCTGTTCGCACGGCATCTGGAAGCCTGCCGTGAATTAATTCCCGCGGCCCGCCTGGAAGCAGCGCTCGGAGGGATCCACGGGCTGATTTCGGAATTTTCGAGAATCGCCAAAGGATGCATGATGCTGGGGGACCGTCCGCCGCGCTCGATCGATGAAGCGGTCGCCATCGGCGAAAAACTCTCGGCGCTCATGTTGGCCGAGTATCTGGAATCGGAAGGCATTCCGGCGCAGGCGATCAGCGGAGCCGACGTGATCGCCACCGACGCCGTATTCGGCAACGCGACGCCGCTGATGCCGCAGACGCGCGAACGCGCCGCCGAGGTGCTGGAGCCGCTCATCGAACAAGGCATCCTGCCCATCGTCACCGGATTCAACGGCTCGACGCTCGATGGACGGCCGACCACGCTCGGCCGCGGCGGCTCCGATTTTTCCGCGTCGATCATCGCCGCAGCCCTGGACGCCGAGGAACTGTGGATCTGGACCGATGTCGACGGCATCATGACCGGCGATCCGCGCCTGGTTGCCGATGCCCGCGTGCTCGAAGCGGTGACCTATAACGAAGCCGCCGAGCTCGCCTATAACGGAGCGAAGGTGCTGCATCCGCGGACGCTCGCGCCCCTGATCGAGCGCCAGATTCCGGTGTGGAGCAAGAACAGTTTCGCTCCCGAAAAGCCCGGCACGCGCATTGTTTCCAAGGTGGACGGCTCGCAAGGGCCGCACGCGGTCACCTCCATGGCCGATGTCGCGCTGGTCGCCATCGAGCCCGCCAATTCCGTGCTCACCGGAACCAAAGTCATGGCGCGAGCCGTGGGCGCGCTCGCCCGCGCGAACGTCGAAGTGCTGGCCATTACCAGCTCCAGCTATCGCCAGAATTTCTGCTTTCTGGTCCGGCAAACCGAACTGGAGCGCGTCATCGAATATCTGGAAGAAAGCTTGTCGCTCGAATTCACGCACGGATATCTGAAGCCGATCGACGTGGACCGCGAAGTGGGCTTGATCGCGGTGGTGGGCGAAGGGATGCGCGGCACACCGGGACTCGCGGGGCGAATCTTCACTGCGATTTCGCGCCAGCGCATCAACATTATCGCGATCGCGCAAGGCTCAAGCGAGCTGACCATCGCGATCGTCGTGCATCGCAGCGGCCTGGAACGCGCGGTGCAGGCAATCCACGCCGAGTGCGGCCTGGGGAATTCGCAACTTCAGCGCTCGTCCGGGGGAGGGTCCGAGACGCGATAAAATTTGGTGCGGCAGCTCCGGCAACGGAACGGATAGCGCCCAAAAATTCTCGCCATCAGCGCAAGCATGCCTTCCCCACGGGAGCGCCGCACGTCCGTGGAGCCGCACTTTGGGCAGTACAGGCCCTGCGGCTGAGTATTCCTATCTTCTGACGGCATGCGCACCGTTTATCAAGTGCAGCATAGCATGAGCACTGGAATTTTTCCTAAATTCAGTTTATAAAGGAACTTGGGCCCAAAAATTCAAGCGATCTTTCAAGGTGGAGGCCGCCGCGCCGGATACCTGTTCGTCATCGTGCTGGTGACCGGCTACGGCTGGATCGCGTTGCGCGGGCCGCAAGGCATTCAGGCGCTGGTGGAGAAACACCGCGCCATTCGCCAGCTTCAGGAACAGAACGCCGCCATGGCGCTCGAAAACCAGCGCCGGCGGGAGCGCATCACCCGCTTGAAGGACAGCCCCAGCGCGCAGGAGATGGAGATCCGCAAACAGTTGAAGCTGGTCCACCCCGGCGAAACGACGTTCATCCTGCCCGACGCTCCGAAGGACGCTCCCAAGCCGGATCCGCCCGAAAGATAACTACCAGACCCGGCACGCCGGGTAGCGTACCATCGGCTGCCCCAGGTTGCACGAAAACGCTTTCTGAAATTCCGGCATATTCGAAACGACCCCATTGACCCGGTCCTTAGGCGGCGAATGCGGATCCACTTGCACCAGCATGCGCGCGCGTTCCGGCGTCACGTTTTCGCACCAGATCTGTCCCCAGCCGAGGAAGAATCGCTGCTCCGCCGTGAACCCGTCCCGTTTGGCCGGATGCTTCCCGCCGAGCGTATCCAGCAGCGCCTTATAGGCGATCCTTAATCCGCCGTTGTCGGCCGTATTCTCGCCGAGCGTCAGCTCTCCGTTCACCTTCAAGTCGTCGACCGCCGTGAAGCTCGAATATTCCTTCACGATGCACTGAGCGCGTTCCTCGAACGCCTTGGCGTCCTGCTCGGTCCACCAGTCGCGCAAATTTCCCTGCGCATCGAACTGCCGGCCCTGATCGTCGAAACCGTGAGTCAGCTCGTGTCCGATCACCGCGCCGATCGCGCCGTAATTCACCGCGTCGTCCATTCTGTTGTCCCAGAACGGAGGCTGCAAAATTCCGGCGGGAAAATTGATGTCGTTCTCCTGCGGATCGTAATACGCGTTGACCGTCGGTTGGCTCATCTGCCAATCCGTCTTGTCGACCGGCTTGCCGATCTTGGCAAGCTGGTATTCCAGCTGAAACCGGCTGGTGCGCTCGGCGTTTCCATACGCGTCACCGCGCGAAATGGCGACCTTCGAATAATCGATCCAGTGCTGCTTGGTGCCGATTTTATTGGCCACCGCGTGCAGCTTGATCAGCGCCTGCTCCTTGGTCTTGGGCGTCATCCAGTCGAGCGATTGAATGTCCTCGCCCATCATCTTCTCGATCGCACCGACCATTTGCTGCGTCCTTCGCTTGCCCTCTTCTCCCAGCGTCTTTTCGACGAACTTCTGGCCCAGCGCATCGGGCAACTGGCCGTCCACCTGATCCACGCAGCGCTTCCATCGCGCGCGCATTTCCCTGGCGCCCGACAATTGTTTTCCGTAAAAATCGAAGGTCTCCTGCTGGAATTTCGACGGCAGAACTTCGGAGGAATCGTTCAACAGATGCCAGGTCAGATAAGCCTTCAAATCGTCCAGATCCGCCTGCGCCAACAACGATTCCATGGCGCGAACGAACGGCGGAAAATCGACGTTGAGGCTGGCGATCTCCGGCGCGCCCACGGCCTCAAAAAATCGCGGCCAATCGAAGGCCGGCGCCAGCGAAGTCAACTCCTTCACGGTCAGCTTGTGATACACCTTATTCGGATCGCGCCGCGAGACGAGATCGAGCGATCCTTTTGCCAGCGCGGTCTCGATGGCCATCACCGCGTCCGTTCTTTTCCCTGCTTCCGCCGGTCGATCGCCCATCAGCTCGAACATTTTTTGGACGTGCGCGACATATTTCTTACGTAAATCGACAGATTTCTGGTCGGTTTTCAAATAATAATCGCGATCCGGAAGACCGAGGCCGCCCTGATCGAGGTCGGCGATCTCCTGGGTCGCGTCTTTGGCGTCCTGCACCGAACTGAACCGGAAAAACGGCGCCGATCCTGCCTGATAAAGGTGCGCGACAAGATTGGTGATCGCGCCGCGATTCCGAAGCGCGTTGATCTGATCCAGATCCGCCTTCAGCGGATCGAGCCCCTTGGCATCGATCGCCCGTTCATCCATGCACGCGGCATAATAATCGCCGATCTCGCGCTCGATCGTCGTGCGGCCCGGCTTCTCGGTCATCGCGCTTTCGAGAATTCCCTGCAAAATCGTGCGATTCTGTTCCTGAAGCACGTTAAATCGTCCCCAGCTCGACTGATCGCTCGGGATGGGATTCGACGCCAACCATCCGCCGCAGGCGTACTGATAAAAATTCACGCAAGGGTCGGCCGCGCGATCGAGCGTCGCCGGATCAAATCCGTTGAATTGTTGCGCCAACGCGAGCGGGGGAAGGAGACAAAGGAATACAAATCGCATAAGCCTCCAGAATACAAGAGACGGCGAATCCATTGATTGGTCCCGTCTGCCGGGCCCGGTCTAGGCCGCGTCGAGCGCCTGTTCGAAATCGGCGAGCAGATCGCGCCAGTCCTCGATGCCGATCGAAATCCTCACCAGCCCGTCGGTCACACCCGCTTGTGCGAATTGTTCTTCTGTGAATCCGGAATGCGTGGTCGTCTTCGGATGACAGACCAGCGTTTCCACTCCGCCGAGTGAAACCGCGTTGCGCGCCAGCCGCAGATGGCGCAGAAATTCGAATGCCGCGCGCTTGCCGCCGCGCAGGTCGATCGAAAACATCGCGCCCGGAAAATCGCACTGCGCGTGATAAATGCGCTTCTGTTCGGGATCATCGGCCAGCGTCGGATACAACAGTTGTTTCACCTTGGGATGATGCGCCAGGCGTTCCGCGATGCGCTGTGCGTTCTTGCTTTGCCGGTTCATCCGCAACCCCACCGTCGGCAGACGATGGTCCAGCATCCAGCACTCGTCGGGCTGCAAAATGTTTCCGAACAATCCGCGCAGCGAGCGCATTTTCTGGATCAGCGTGCGATCGCGCGCCAGCGCCACTCCGCCGATCAGATCGCTGAAGCCGGATAAATATTTGGTCGCCGAATACAGCACCAGATCCGCTCCCAGTTCGAGCGGATGCTGGAACGCCGGCCCCAGCATGGTATTATCCACCATCACCACCGGCTTTTCATTGTGTGCGGCGGCGAGCGTGGCCGCGGCGTCCACCGAGCGCCGGATGTCGGTCATGATGATGGTTGGATTGGCGGGCGTTTCGATCAGCACCACGCGCAAATTTTTCGCCGCCCGTATCGCGTCCTCCATCGCCTCGGTCTTTCCGGCGTGCGCCGCGATGAAGTTCACGCCCCACGAGGAGAGAAAATTCTCGATCAGCTTCTGCGTGCCGCCGTAAATCGGAACGGTATAAACGATGGTGTCGCCGGGACGCAGGAACGCGAACAGCGCGGTCATGATGGCGGACATGCCGGAGTTGAACACCAGCGCGGCCTGCGCGCCGGCCTCGAGCGGCACGATCTGGTCCTCGAAAATTTCCGCGTTGGGATGATTGAAGCGCGAATACACCAGGTCGATGTGTTCGCCGGGCTCGGGCGAAGCGCGCCCGGCCATGATGTCGAATGCGCGCTCGGCCGCTTCGGGGCTCGAAAAAACATAGGTCGAGCTGCGAAACACCGCCGGCCGCGCCGACCCCAGCGATAGCCTGGGATCAAACCCACGGGTCAGCACTTCCGTGGGAGGACGGAGAAGAGATTTCGTATCAGCCATCGCTTTGAGTGTAGCTCCGCGGTACGTGGATTGAGTCGCTTCGACAGTGCCGTACCTCGCCGCTCTTAGTACTCCGGTACGTCAGGCGATACCGTAGCGTAAATAAGCGCTCTCACCGATTGGGGCTCCTCGGCCCGCCTCTTACAATGCAAATGAGGACAAACGAGGCCACTTTGCTGCAGATGCAATTCTCCAGAACCGGGAAGTCTCAATACACCGAAACCGAAGCTGCCGAAGAGCTGGGGATTTCGGTGGAGCAGCTCCGCTCCATGATCCGCAGCCACGTGGTCGATCGTGACGAGGATCTGAACAATGTTCCGGTGACGACGTTCCAGCCTTCGGATCTTCTCATCCTCAGGCTTCTGTCCGGAATGCGCCGGGATTAAGGATGTTGGGCGGGCACACGCCCTGAAGCATCGCCACTACGTTTTCCGCGGCCATCATCGACATCTTCTTTCGCGTGTCCACCGACGCCGAACCGATGTGCGGCGCAAGCACCGCGTTCGGGCACTGGAGCAATTCGGGCAGCACTTCGGGTTCGCGCTCGAACACATCGATCGCGGCCGCGGCGATCGAGTGTTCTCGCAGCGCGCGGGCGAGCGCGGCTTCATCCACAATCGGCCCTCGCGCCGTGTTGATCAGGATCGCTTCCGGCTTCATCATGCGCAATTCTTTTTCCCCGATGAAATGGCGCGTGGCATCGTTCAACGGAACGTGAATGCTGACGAAATCCGATTCGCGGAGCACCCGTTCTTTGGTCGCAAATTGGGCCTTCAGTTCGCGCTCGACCTCGGGCGCCAGAGGCGCGGAATCGTGATAGAGAACGCGCATCGAAAATCCCGATCCGCGGCGCGCCATCGCCTGGCCGATGCGCCCCATTCCCAAAATCCCCAGCGTGCGATGATGCACGTCGCGCCCAACCATCAGATCGATCGACCATCGATTCCATTTCCCCGATCGCACGAACGCGTCGGCCTCGGTGACGCGCCGCGCCGCCGCCATCAGTAGCGCGAACGCGAAATCGGCCGTCGTGTCGGTGAGCACGCCCGGCGTGTTCGTGACGACAATGCCGCGTTGGGTCGCGGCGGGAACGTCGATATTGTCGAATCCGACGGCTACGTTGGCGATGATCTTCACATCGATCTTGGACAGCACCTCGGCCGTGAATCGGTCGACCAACTGGCTGACAATCGCCTGTTTGCCGCGGGCCCGTTCGATCAGTTCGTCCGGCGACAGGCCGTCGTCGTTGTCCACGTAATCGATCTCGGCGTGCGCCTTCAACAACTCGATCGCTTCAGGATAAATGCGTTTGGTAACCAGGGCCGCCGGAAGCTCGCTTGTAAGCATTGGTAGAATCATAAACGTTCTATGCCACAAATTGGATTTCTCGGACTTGGAATCATGGGCTTTCCGATGGCCCGGCACCTGGTGGAATCGGGAAACGAGGTCGCGCTGTGGTCGAACACCGCGGAGAAAGCGGCGCAGCTCGCGCGCCTTTCGGAAACGGCTACCGCCTGCGCCACGCCTCAGGACGTTGCCGTTCGCGCCGATTTCATTTTTTATTGCGTCGGCGACAGCGACATGGCGCGCGCCATCACGCTTGGCGAGCGCGGCTTGATTCACGGGGTTCGTCCGGGAGCCGTGATTGCCGATTGCAGCACGATCTCGCTTGCGGCGAGCCAGGAAATCGGCGCGGCCTTCGCGACCAAGCGGGCGCACTTCCTGGATGCTCCATGCACGGGATCGAAACCCGGAGCGGAAAATGCGACGCTGACTTTCATGGTCGGCGGAGACCGCGACTCCTTTGAGCGGGCGCGTCCCTATTTCGAACTGATGGGCAAAATGTTCTACTATTGCGGCTCCGAGGGCAAAGGGCTGCAAGCTAAGCTGACTCAGAACCTGATTCTCGCCAGTATCATGCAGGCCTTCGCGGAAGGAATGGTGCTGGCGACCAAGGGCGGCATCCATCCGGCCCTGATGCTCGAAATTCTCGACCATAGTGCGGCGAAGAGCGGCCTGATCTCGTTCAAAGCTCCTTATATATTGAAGCGCGATTTCGGAACCAACTTCGCCACGAAATGGATGGCGAAGGACGCCGGGCTAGCGCTCGAAGCTGCCCGCGACATGCACGTCCCGCTCCCCGCTACCGCATTGACAGAGCAGATGTTGCGCGTCGCCATGGCCAAGGGATGGGGCGATGACGATTTCTGCTCAGTTATCCGCGTTTTGGAAGAATGGGCTGGGGTCACGGTGGAAGCATCGTCCTGAGCACCTGCAGTCGGGTTTTCCAACCACCCCGAAACGGCTCTGCTAGATCATTTCATCCTCATGAAAAACAACAAGTAATCTGTTTGGAATCAAGATGATAAACATTTTTTAACGTCGATCTACAAAAAACTGTTGCATTGCGTTTCAAGATATCCTAATATTGGAATTAAGCCGGGGAGACAACTCCCACCAAAGCGAGACTAACCTCATTAAAGACCCCTGAAGCAAACCTCCCCGGCGCCCCTTTGGGGTCGATTTTTGAAAAGGGCTTCAGGAGCAATTCTCCAAACGAAGCCGTTGCCCGAACCAACCTCCTGCCCCGAACCAACCTCCTGCCGCAAACCAACCTCCTGCCAATGTTATGATCGAAATTGGGTGACTCTTCTTACTGTACTTGGCTCCACCGGCTCGATTGGCACCAGCACGCTTGACGTGGTTCAGCATTGGCCGGATCGATTCGGCATTTACGCGTTGGTTGCCGGGCGGAACGCAGCGTTACTGGCGAAGCAGATCGCCCAATTCAAACCCAAAGTCGCCGTCGTGGCCGATCAGCGTACCCTCAACGAATTAAGGCGGATATTGAAAGAGAACGGAACCCCGATGCCGGAGTTGGCCGCGGGCGCTGAAGCGCGCGTGGCTGCTGCGACCGCGCCGGAAGCATCGTTCGTGATGTCGGCGATCGTCGGAGTGGAAGGACTCGAAGCGACTTACGAAGCCGTGCGCCTGGCCAAGCGAGTAGGGCTTGCCAACAAAGAGGTCCTGGTAGCCAGCGGACGATTGGTCACAGAGGCGATGAAACACTCGGGCGCTGAGCTGATTCCCGTCGATAGCGAGCATAACGGCGCGCACCAGTGTTTCCGCGCCGGTCATCGGAGCGAAGTCGCCAAGCTGATTCTGACCGCTTCGGGCGGTCCGTTTCGCGAGACGCCGGCCTCGGAACTGGCGAGCGTGACTCCGGAACAGGCCTTAAATCATCCAACATGGCGGATGGGGAAGCGGATCACCATCGATTCGGCGACTTTGATGAATAAGGGATTTGAAGTGATTGAGGCATGCTGGCTTTTCGATCTGGCGCCGAAAGATATAGAGGTGGTGGTGCATCCCCAGTCGAAAGTTCACGCCATGGTGGAGTACACTGATGGCAGCGTGATCGCCCAGGTGTCGACTACCGATATGCGGATGCCGATCCAGTATGCGCTGACCTATCCCGAGCGTGCCGCGGCGCCGGTGCCGCGTCTGGAGTGGACGCAGGAGGCGCGCTGGACCTTCGATCCTCCTGATTACAAGAAGTTTCCCCTGCTGAATCTGGCCTGTCAAACCCAGGAATCCGGCGGTTCGGCGACGGTGACTCTGAACGCGGCCGATGAGATCGCGGTCGAGGCGTTTCTGGCCCGGCGCATCTCCTACCCGGCAATCGCCGCGACGATCGCCGAGACATTGGATCGTGTTCCGAGCCGAACGCCGGGTTCGGTCCAAGAAGTGCTTGAAATTGATCGCGAGTCTCGCGAGACCGCCAGGCGGGTGATTGCCCGAGCCGGCGAGAAAGTGACAACCGAAGAAGCCTTACGCGCGTAAGTATTAGAGAGAACGTATCAGAAGTATGCACGTTTTAGAAAATATCTGGTGGTATCTGGTTCTGATCGGGGTGATGATCCTGGTCCATGAGCTCGGCCACTTTTTCGCGGCGCGTATGTGCGACGTGAAGGTCGAAACCTTCAGTTTCGGCTTCGGTCCGCGCCTGTTCGGCTTCCGGAGCGGAGAAACAGACTTCCGCTTTTCCGCCCTGTTCTTTTTCGGCGGTTACGTAAAAATGGCGGGCGAACTTCTTCCCGCGGATTCCCAGGGCCCTGATCAGAACGCTGCCAGCGATCCCCGCAGCCTGAACGCCAAGCCGCGCTGGCAGCGCCTGTTTATCGCGTTCGCGGGTCCGGCGATCAATATTATGCTGGCCGTGGTGCTGCTGACGGGGCTGTTCATGGTGCATTACCCGAAGGTTCCCACGCCTCGTGATCCCAAGGTGGGGTATCTCGCGCCGGATGGTCCCGCGGCGAAGGCGGGCATTCGTGCAGGCGATCAGGTGGTTCAGATCGACGACAAGGTCGATCCCAACTGGGAAGACATCTCGCTTAAGGAGATCGCCAATGCCCGCACGGCCCTGCAAATCTGGGTGCTGCGCAGGGGTGAGCGGCTGCATTTCGCCGTGACGCCCGCGCTCGACGAAAAGAACGGCGTCGGGTACCTCGGCTGGTCGCAGGAATCAGAAGTGGAGATCGCCGATTACATTCCGGGCAACGACGTCGCCAAAAATGCGGGACTCGAAAAGGGCGATATTCTGATCAGCGTGAATGGCCAGCCGATCCGCTCCGATTCGCGTCTTCAAGAAGTGTTTCACGAAACCAAGGGTGCGCCGGTCCAACTGGTGTATTCGCGCCACGGGGAGCGCCACACCGTCACCATCACGCCGGTTCGTCGCGAGGTTGGCGGCGCGGAGCGATGGATGATCGGCGTAGCGATCCAGCAGCGCGTCGAAATCGTGAAGCTGCCGCTGGGAACGGCGCTGCGCCAGTCGATTCATGAAAATATCGAGAGCGCGAAGCTCCTGGTGCAATTCCTGGAACGGATGGTGGAGCGGCGCATGTCGCCAAAGGCGCTGGTGGGGCCGGTGGGCATTGCGCAGATGTCGGGCGAGGCGGCGCGCGAAGGCGCGGCCACGTATCTCCTCCTGATGGCGGCCGTCAGCCTGAACCTTGCGATCTTCAACCTGGTGCCGATTCCGATCCTTGACGGCGGCGTGATGCTGATGCTGCTGGTCGAAATGCTGATGCGCCGCGACCTGGACTTGAAGGTCAAAGAAGCGGTGGTGAAGGTCGGCTTCGTGTTCCTGATGATGGTGGTGGTGTTCGTGATCTACAACGACATCTCGAAAATGATGCCCCCGGGCTAGATCTCCGGCGGACGCAGGTTCACCCCCGCATCCTGCAACGTCCTCGCCACCGCTTCCGCGATTTTCGGCGCTCCCGGCGTATCGCCATGAATGCAGATCGTCTGCGCCTCAATCGGCACGTTCGAGCCATCCGCCGCGATCACTCCTTCGCCCTTGACGATTCTCAGCGCCTGCTCACCGGCTTTCCGCGGATCGCGGATCAGCGCGTCCTCAAACTTGCGCGAGCGCAAAGTTCCGTCCGCTTCATAGCGCCGATCGGCGAAAGCCTCCGCCGCGACCGTGAATCCCGCAGCGCGAAACACGTCGAGCATCCCCGATCCCGCCAGCCCCACTAATACGAGATCTGTACTAAACCTAGCCACGCCATTCGCGATCGCGCGCGCCATCTGCGGCCGGCTCACTGCCTGATTGTAGAGGGCGCCGTGCGGCTTCACGTGTACGATAGCCGTCGCGAACGTCGCCGCGATTTCCGCCAGCGTCCGGATCTGTTCGAACACCGTCGTTTCGATCGCATCAAGCGGAAGATCCAGTTCCAGCCTGCCGAAATTCGCGCGATCAGGATAGCCGGGATGCGCGCCGATCGTCAGGTTCCAGCGCAGCGCCTGCTCGATGGTGGTCTTCATTGTGCGCTCATCCCCCGCATGTCCGCCGCACGCGATATTGACCGATGTGATCGAGCGCATCAGCGATTCCTGCGTCCCGTCCGCGATGTGCTCGGGAATTTCACCCATGTCGCAATTGAGATCGATGTGCATTTATTTACGAGACGTGCATTTATGCAGATGATAGCGCACGCAACAGACGGTCCTGTTCGAGGATCAAGGCGCGGGCGGTTTCCGCATCCACAAGTTCGAAGCGGACTTCGTCGCGAGGCCGAAGCTGGCCTACCCTCGCGAGATCGGCGGAAATAACGTTCGCGATCGTCGGATATCCGCCGGTTGTCTGCTGCTCCACAAAAAGGATGATCGGCTGCCCTCCGGCGGGAACTTGAATCGCGCCGAGCGAAACTCCTTCCGACGTCATCTGGCCCGAGTGCGGCGTTTCGAGCGCCGCGCCTTCCAAACGCAATCCCATTCGATTCGATTCTTCCGTCACCCGGTACGCGCCGCCATACAGCCGGTCGATCGATTGTCTCGAAAACCAGGCCGTCTGTGGCGCGACCGTAGTTCGCAGAATCTTTCGCGGCGCAAACGGTTCGATGAGACCGGGCGCGATGACGCGCGGGACGCCTTTGGACCGTCCGATATTCAAAACGTCGCCCTTGCGCAACGCGCGTCCTCCAAATCCGCCGAGCCCCGTCAAAACATGCGTCGACGCGCTGCCCAAAAACAACGGCACCTCGATTCCCCCGGCAACGCACAGATAACAGCGCGCGCCGGTGCGCGTCGGGCCGAGCTTCAATATTCCGCCGGGCTCGATCGGCAACGCAGCCCACATCGGAACCGGCGCGCTGAAGTCCGATCCGGCAAGCGCGACGACGGCGCCGTCGGGAAAGGCGAAGGTTCCGCCCATCAGCGTCATCTCCAGCGCCGCGGCGGATTCGCGATTGCCGACGATTAAATTTCCGATCCTCAAAGCCAGCGAATCCGCCGCGCCCGACGGCGACACGCCCAGCGGACCGTACCCGTAGCGGCCCAGATCCTGCACCGTCGTGAACATTCCCGGCGATTGAACTTGAATCACTGGCATTCGAGCGCGTGAAATTCCTGTTCTGCGATGGGCCGGAAGCGAACCCTGTCGCCGATGCGGAGACGGCTCAGCTCGACGCTCGCTGCATCGAAAATTTCGAGGGGCGTTTTCCCGATCAGCCGCCATCCGCCCGGCGTTTCGAACGGATAGACTCCGGTATGCGAGCCGCCGATGGCCACGCTGCCGCGCGGCACGCGTTTGCGGGGTGCAGGCAATCGCGGCGTGGCCAGCACGCCCGGCAAGCCGCCGAGATACGCGAATCCGGGCACGAAGCCGACGAAGTACGCCAGATACGCCGCCGAGGAATGAATTTCCACGACGCGCTCCGCCGTCATCGAATGCATCGCCGCGAGTTCCTCCAGATCCGGGCCGTAATCGCCGCCATAACAAACCGGAATCTCGACCGTGCGCGGCTCGGGCAAAACCACCGCGTCGAGCCGATCGAGATATTGTGCGAGCGTGCGCTCGAGCGCGGCGTGATCCTGGATCACCGGATCGAAAACGATCAGAACGGAGTTATACGCCGGATGCAGATTGCGCACGCCCGCAATCGGCTCGGCTTCCAGCAGCCGCAACAGTTTCAACACGCGATGATGCGTCGGAACGTCGATCGAATCGCCCAGGTAAACCATCAGCGACTGATCGCTCGCGTATTGGAAACGGCTCATGAAATAGGCGAGTAAGGCGTCGCGCGATAGATGGCTATGTCGCTCACGCTGACGATCTGACCGTATTTGTCGATCGATTCTTTACGCGCCTTGATCCATTCCGGATCGGCGCTGAACGCATCCCACGCTTTTTCTCGCGCCGCGAGCGAATCGAAGGGAATCAGATAGGTCAGATTGGGAAGGTTGGCGCCGATCAACGTGCTTGAATAAAACAGCGGAAAAATTCCGGAGCGATGAAAAACGCCCACTTCGGTTTGCGCGAAGCGGCGATGCAACGCATCGAGCTGCATCCCGCTCGGCGAATGATAGGTCCGCAACTCGAAATAGCGCGGCCGGTCGCGCTTTTCCGCCGGGATCTCGGGTGAGTAAGCAGCCGCTTCGAGAACGGCGGTGTTCAAAATGTCGAACGCCGGCTCGCCCGCCCCAAGCGAGTGAAGCGGCGCGGTAAGGGTCGCCAGTGCCGTGCGGGTTTCCTCGAACGTCGCGACGCCGATCACGGCGAGCAACTGCGGCGTGTGCGGCGCGATCACCGCTTCGAGCACCAGCTTCGGTCCGGCGAAATCCTTCGAAAGCGCAGGCAGCCACGCCTTCAGGCAATCGTTCATGCGCGCGACCTGATCGCCCTGCCGCAGTTGAAACGTTTCGAGCACGTAGAATCGCGTGCGGCGATCGGGCGCGGGCCACAGCGGACCTGCCGCGGCAACTCCAGCGAGTGCGGGTAAAAACTTTCGGCGGCGCATAACTTTATCCATTCTAATGCAGGCATTGTGCGGGTCGAATCCGCACAGCTCAACATCTTTTGTTACAATGAATTATAGGGCTAGCGCCCAAAAAGGATTTTCCGCTCCATGGCCAACAAACCCGCCTTCGCGCAAGGCGCCCAGGTCGAACATCCGAAATTCGGTCTCGGCAGCGTCCTGTCCTGCAACGACGACTATATCGTCATCAAGTTCGACGACCACGGCGAAAAAAAGTTCGTCCTGCAAATCGTGCTGCCCAACCTGAAGAAGAGCGATCGCACCCCTCCGGTCGAAAAACGGCGCACCACCAAGAAGAAAACCGCGGCGCCGGTCGCTGCCGGCTAGAAGTTTTTGTTGGATGTCCCTTGACAGGTTCGCGGAAACCTCTTAAACTACTTAACGCTGTTAAGATGGGCGTCCAGGAACGGCGAGCTCGCGAAAAGAAGGAACTGCGGCAGGAGATCCTCGACGCTGCTCGCGATCTGTTTGTGCACGAGGGGTATGAAAATGTCTCGATGCGCAAGATCGCGGACAAGATCGAGTATTCCCCCACCACCATCTATCTGTATTTCCAGGACAAGGCCGACCTGCTCGATTGCATCTGCGAAGAAACCATGTCGCGCCTGGTGCGCAAGCAGATGGTTCACGAGCAGACCGTGCCCGATCCGCTCGAACGGCTGCGCTGCGGCTTGCGCGCCTACATTGATTTTGGATTGAAGCACCCCAATCACTACAAACTGACGTTCATGATGCTCCAGCCGGTGGCCGAAAACGCGAACGGCCGGTCGCGCGAAATGGGCAAGCGCGCGTTCAATCATCTGCGAACGACGTTGGCGATGTGCGTGGAACAGCATTTGCTGGAGGTCGCCGACATCGAGACCTCGGCTCAGGCCCTGTGGGCGATGATTCATGGCGTGACGTCGCTGCTCATCACACACATGAAATTCCCGTGGGTCGACCGTGAGCGGTTAATCGATACGGTCATCGAGACCGCAATCGCCGGGATGCGCGCCAGAGTCCCCGCCTAGGCGGCACTATTCTAACGACCTAGCAAGATCACGCCGCACAGCACGAAGATGGCTCCGGCCAGGCGGCGCCCTCCCACGCGGCGCCCTCCCACGAGCCGCTGCCCGACCGCGGCGCAGTGCGGAGTAGAGTTTGGGTGATCATCCGCCGGTCTTACGCGCCTGAGCCTCCCCCAGCAATTTTTCTGCATTTTGTTTCGGCGGATCGTCAGGCGTGAGGTCCGATTGAAGATATTTTTTGAGCAGCGTTCGCGCCTGATCCAGATTGCGGCGGGAGTCGATGTAAGACTTCGCGCGCGCGAATTCGACGCGCGGATCACCGGGGGCGATTTCTTCGGCGCGGGAAAACAACGCGTCGCTCTCTTCGATGCGGCCATGCGCGGCGAGGAAACGCGCCAGGTCGAGAATGCGGCCGGGGTCGCGCGGGGCCAGGTCCATCGCGCTGCGGAGCTGCACTTCCGCGGCGTGATAATCCTTCTTCTTTTCGGCGAGCCGCGCGTGTTCGAAATGCGACTCGGCGGGGCGTTCATGCGCGATGCGTTTCGCGATGGCCTCCGCCTTCTCGATTCCGCCGCCCAAAAAACCCGGCGCGTTCAAATAGTAATCGAACAGATCGTTCATCGCCTCGCCGTTGTGCGGATCGAGCTCGACGGCTTTCTCGAAGCACTGCCGCGCGCGCGCCGCATTCGGTCCGGCCACGAACCATCCACCGGTTTCCGCGCGCCGGCCGTAAGCCCGGCCAAGCCACAACACGTAATCCGAGTTCGACGGCTCCATCGCGATCGCCTTGTCGAAAAACTCCGCCGCTCTTTTATAATCGCCGAGCATGAAATAATTCTTACCGGTGAGATGCATCGCGGCAGCCTCGGGTGCAGCGCCGCGCGCCAGAATCTGAAGCGAGCCTCGATAATCGGTGCGCTGATACAACTCAACCGCGCGCTTCATCGCATCCTCGGAAGCGGCGAGGCTGCAACTCAAAACCAGACAAGCCGTCAGCAGGCGCATCGGGAACGAAGGAACCTTAAGTATAACGCGATCATACATTTTGGCTACGCTGGTGGTATACAGGCATGCCATCAGGAATGAATCCCCACAAAATGATGATGCGAGCGCCGGTGGTATTGGTTGCAGCAATTTTGTGTTTCGCCGGCGATCTGCAACCGCCCCCCGGTACGCCGAAAAAGCCGGTGACAGACGAGTACGTGGGCGGCGTCAAGGTGGTGGACGACTACCGGTGGCTCGAGGCCGCCGCGAGTCCCGAAGTGCGCGAGTGGAGCAATCAGCAGAATGAGCGAACCCGAGCGTATCTCGATTCGGTCCCGCTGCGGCCCGGAATTGTCGAGAGCCTGAACCGTCTGGAAAACAGTCCGTCAACGGCTTTTGGAGGATTGGTCGATCGGGGTGGAGTCCTGTTCGCAATGGAAATGCAGCCGCCCAAGCCGCAGCCGTTTCTGGTGACGCTCCATTCGCCGGATGATCCCGCATCGGCGCGCGCGATCTCCGATCCGAATACGATTGACCCGAGCGGCGCTACCGCGATCGACTTTTTTGTTCCGTCGCTGGACGGGAAATTGGTCGCGGTGTCGATGTCGAAAAACGGCACCGAAGACGGGACCCTTTCCCTGTTCGAGGTCGCGACGGGCAAACAGCTCGCCGATTTGATTCCGCGCGTGAACGGCGCGACCGCGGGCGGAAGCGTCGCGTGGAACAAGGATTCGACGGGCTTCTGGTACACGCGTTATCCTCGCCCGGCCGAGCGTCCGGAAGCGGATTTGAATTTTTATCAGCAGGTGTATTTTCACCGGTTGGGAAAGCTAGCGGCGGAGGATGAATACGCGCTCGGCAAGGAATTTCCGCGAATCGCGGAGACAAGTCTGCAGACATCCGAGGATGGGCGATTCGTTCTGGCTCGCGTAGCCAACGGAGATGGTGGCGAGTATCTCCATTACATGCGGACCGCGGACGGGCGCTGGCATCAGATCACGCGCTTGTCGGACCAGACGTCGGACGCGGCGTTCGGAAGCGACGGATCTTTATATCTGCTTTCGACCAAGGATGCGCCGATGGGGAAAATCCTCGAGCTGTCGCCGCCAAATTTTACGATCGCGACGGCTAAGACGGTGGTGACGCCGGGGCGATCGGCGGTCGACGGATTCTTGCCGGCCGGACCGCATCTTTACGTTCGATACATGGGGGGCGGTCCGTCGAAACTGCTGGATAAAGACGGCGCGAAAACCGAGCGGACCATCGATATTCTGCCAATTTCTTCAGTCGACCAGATGGTGCGCAGCAGCGGAGATCAGCTTTTATTTCAAATCGAAAGTTTCTTGCAGCCGGCGGCTTGGCATCGTTATGATCCGTCGACCGGAGGGACCAGAAAGACGGCGCTCGCCCAGACGCCGCCGGCCGATTTCAGCGATATCGAAGCGATCCGCCAGGTCGCGTTTTCGAAAGACGGCACCCATGTCCCGATGACGATTCTGCGCCGCAAGGGGACCAAGCTCGATGGAAATAATCCGACGCTGCTGTACGGATACGGTGGATTCAACGTCAGTTTGTCGCCTTGGTTTGCGGCCGATCGCCGGCTGTGGTTCGATCATGGCGGCGTATGGGTGATCGCGAATTTGCGCGGCGGCGGCGAGTTCGGAGAGACCTGGCACGAGCAGGGACAACTGGCCAAAAAGCAAAACGTGTTCGACGATTTCATCGCGTGCGCCGAGTATCTGATCAAGTCGAAATATACCAGCCCGGAAAAGCTCGCCATTCGCGGCGAGAGCAATGGCGGATTGCTGATGGGCGCGGTGATGACGCAAAGGCCGGATCTGTTTCGCGCGGTGATCGCGGCGGTGGGGCTCTACGACATGCTGCGCTACGAGAATTTTCCGAACGGCGTGTTCAATGTGACCGAATACGGATCGGTGAAGGAACGCGACACGTTTCCAGCCTTGTACGCCTATTCGCCCTATCAGCACGTGAAGGATGGCACGGATTATCCGGCGGTGCTGTTCATGACCGGCGATAACGACGGCCGCGTGAATCCGATGAATTCGCGCAAGATGACGGCGCGAATGCAAGCGGCGACCCATTCCGATCGTCCGATCCTGTTGCGGACGAGTTCCGGCGCCGGCCACGGAATCGGCACGGCTTTAAACAAACAAATCGAGGAAGACGCGGATGCGTTCGCGTTTTTGTTCGATCAGTTGGGCATGAAATAACGAGTTTTATTTCACTTCGACCAGTTCCAGCGCTTCCTTGCTGGGCCCCTCGATCATGAAAGCCCGTGTGTCAGCAAACTTGTAGGGTTCCTTCAGAATTTTCACGCCTTCGCTTTTCAGTTTGGCGAGCCAGGCATCGAGGTTTGCCACGCTGAGCGCGATATGGTCGGCCTGGTGGCCGAGCGTGCTCACCAACGGAGTATCGCCGGGACGTACATACCAGTTCATCGCCACGCCGCCGAAACTGACTCCGCCGCCGGGTGCGCGATACATGCCGTCCTTCTCAAGCGACGGCCAGCTCTTTTCGCTGCGGGCGACTTTGCAGTTCTCTTCGGTCGGCTGCGGCTCGTTGCCGCGGCCGGCGCGTACCGGCGCATTCAGGTGCTTCTGATACCAGAGCACCGCGCAGAGCGGATCGTCCTGATACATGTGGACATGGTTGAAATACTCGGTCGGCGTGTTGCCGGCGAACTCGATCATCTCGCCATCCGGCCCGCCGAGATAACCGAATCCGGCGCCGCCCCTCGGCTGGATACCCTGCGCCTTGGCTTCTTGGATCTGCTCCTTCGTACGGCCCAGCGTGCCGGCGGCGCCTGGCCAGGTATCGCTGCTGACGATGACGTAGTTGTCGCCTTCGCCGGTCCAGAGCGGCAGCAGCTTGGTACCCATGGCCTTGTAGTTGGCATAGTAGGCGCGCTCATCGGGGACGTTCCAGCCGTAGTGCCAGATGGCGGTCTGCGGCGTGAGCGCGGGGGGCGAAGAAACTTTGTTGTACAGAATCCAGACATTCAAGGCTTTGAGCGCCGGCTTCCCGTCGAACATGGCTCTCTGGGTGGTCTTGAAATTTTTTGTGTAGAAGGCGATGGAGGCTTCCGGATCGACCGAATTCAGGTGCAGGTGATGGAAGCCGGGCGGCGGAAGCGGCGCGTCCTGTGCGATGCCGAACTGCGCGAGCGCAGCCAAAAGCGGTGCGGATAGAAGGACGAGTCTGATTTTCGTTGTCATCGGTTTCACCAAGCGGCCCTTTCTGTTGGAAGTTCGCCTTTCGCTCATGTTACACGAATTGGGAAAGCGCCGCGATGCTTGCGGGCGAGCAAAGGGCGGTTAGGGTTTGACGGTGACCTTGACTTGGGCCGTGGTCCAGCAGCACTGGAATCCGCCTCCGCCGACTCCGGAGATGTCGTTGGCGACAACTTCGAGAATGTAATCTCCAGGCTCGCTGAAAGTTGCCGTAACGGAGGATTTCCCGGAAAATTTAGTGCCCTCCGGCGCCTTGAAAGCTTCTTTTGTGACCTTGGGCTTTTCGTGATCGAACTTCACTTCGGCCGGTCCGCGAAATGTGCTCCAGCTCAGCGACACCGCGGGTATGAACCCTGCGAACTGGGCGAAGGCCGGCGGAATGTTGGCGTCGTCGGCGACCCATACGGTCAGCGGCAACGGTTGCCCGACGGTCACGCTCGCCGTATGGGCGATGGCGCGCGGAGGTCCCTGCAAGAACGGACCCGATTCGTCAAACGCGATAAAGGGCGGCGTATTGTCCGTCGCGTCCTTAAATGGCGACACCACCCATAACGGATTCAGGCCCATTGGAATCGACGTCGTCTTTCCGTTGGACACGAGCGTCCAGGTGAGCTTCTTGTCCGGGCCGAAGTCTTTGGGGACGGTGATGGTGAACACGCCCCACTGCCGCCCGGGGAGAAAGTGGGTCGGCTGGCCCTGGTCCGGGCCGCCAGGCTCGACGCGGTTGTTGGGACCAACCGGAATATCCAGCGCCTGCTTCACATTGCGGTTGTAGTAACCGATCAGAATCGTCGAGGTTCCGTCCGCATTTGGATACCAGCCCTCAAAGGCGGCGGTTACGCTTTGTCCCGTGCTGTGAGGCGGCGCAACGCCGGTGGCGGTGATGCCCTGCGCGATCGCTACTCCCGCAAAGATCAAATACGGCAACAGCCGCATCAGTTGGCACCCGCCAGACCGAACGGATTCGCCGGTTTCCGTTTGTGCGTGGCGGCCCATTCCTTGTAATCTTCGTCGCTGATATAGGTTACGTTCACCCAGGCGTGCGCCATCTCGTCCACGGTGCGGTCGCCCCATCCCACCCACTGATTGGGATCCGGATTCGAGGCTTTTGCCGCGGTATTATCGTGCCACGCTTTCACATGGATGATGGTCCCACGAGGAAGAACGGGCGCCGCATCGTCGGCATAGATGTAATTGTTCATCCAATTGAAGTTGAAATCATTAACGTAACTCAGCGTCTCCACCGAGCCATCCGGCAGAATCGCCTCCATCAACATGGCTTGGCCGCGCAGATGCATGTGCGCCTGGAAATTCTCAAGCCGCGCGGGCTGCTTCAACACGTGGAAACCTTCAGTCTCGGCGACGGTGTTGGGCGGAATGTCGAGCGGAGTGTTGGAGTTTGACGACGCCGCGTTGAACATCGTCAGATAGGTCCGGTACTTGGGCACTTCACCCTTCGGATACAGATACACGGCGAGCTCGACGTGATCGGTGATCGGCTCGCCGACCGCATGAGTGTGGATGTCCCACCAGATCTTCGCGCCCGGCAGCAGCAGCTTGCCCGTGTTGGGGCGATACACGTCGTACTGCTTGCCGACAGCCCACTCCATCAAAATGCCGCCACCCGCGATGATACTGAGAGGATCGTCCGACGCCGGGCTATTCGCCGTCTTGGGCTCTTTCTGCAACAGGTATCCGATCGCATGATGGGTGATCCTGCGCCCCGCGGGAGTCGCCGGCCGCATCTCCACCGCGCGTACCCAGCGCGGCTCGGTGAGGTCGATATCGGTAGTCGGTCTCCACCACTGGTCCTGGCCTACTGCCGGCATCCAATACGGTGACGATTTGATGATCAGATCCGGTTGGCCATATTTCTCGGCGAGTTGCCATTCGTTTTCATGGGGCCACTGTTTGGGCGGCGGCATGTCCTTTGCATCGCCCATCGGCGAGCCTTCATCCACCCATCGCACAATGGCCGCGATCTGCGCATCGCTCAGCGAACGGTCGTTCT
>DATHCE010000330.1:0-9954 GCA_035319685.1 Bryobacteraceae bacterium
GCCGGCTTCGACGGGCTGGCCGTGTTCAGCTACAGCGAGGGGATCGAGTTTCCGTCGGACGTCTATCACTTGGACATGCGTACCGGCGCGACGAAGCGGGTGTTCGCCGAAAAAGACAGGCGCGTCACCGATTGCGCCGCATTCGCCGGTTCTTACGGATTTCTGGCAGGCGTGGAACCTCCAGGTAAGCTGAATTCGCTGCCGGTCCCCGGCAAGGTAAAGATTCTTCAGAGTTCCGACCTCAATAAGTGGGAAGAGATGGACGTGGATTATAAGGCCGTGGCGCGCTCTGTCGTGCTCGCTGGGCCGGATCGCGGCCATCAGTGGGCGGGAACCGACACCGGTTTCATTCTGCATCTGGTCCCGTAGAACAAGAACATTTTGTCCAATCTACGTTTTATTCACAGTTAATTCACCGGAAACATCGTGTAAACGTATGATTTCAGGAGAAATATTTCTTGATGAAAGCCATATGACAATGATGTTTTTCTGTTGACGGTAGAACGGTTCCGGTGCATGATGAGGTTGGTTCCAAGAGGTTCGAAGAACAGCGAGCCTGACGAAAAGTAGCGGATCCGGAACGATGATCCGCAGCGCTGGTAGATAAGAAATTATTTGGAGCGTTGTGGGGAGCGAGGGAAAATCGGGCGATTCGTTAGGGTAAGCCGGAGCCGATTGGTGTTGGGCGGAGCGCTACGATCCATAAGGATCGAAAGGTCCTGAAGGGGAGCGAAAGCCCGAAAACAGTCGGCAAGTCCTGAGATCGAATTCTGGCAACGGGTTGCGTGTAGCGATCGCACCTCGCAAGGCGAGAAAAAAGCCGAGCGGGGGCGGGAATGCGTAGCCGAACGGGTCGGTTGGAAAGATCAGGACGCTTCGAAGATGCAGGCCAGGAGCGTTGACCCGGCTGCGGGAGTTGGTTGAAAGATCAGCCTTCGCCGCCGGAGAGCGAAAGGCCGTATCGAGAAGCAGGCTTCTACCGGTACGGTACGAAGCGGACGAGCAGCGGAGCACTGATCCGAGGCCGCCTAAAAGCGGCAGCGGGGAGCGAAGGTGCCGACGTCACGCCGTAATCGGATGCCACGTTCTGACTGTGCATGCCAGTCGGAGAACAAGCTGATCGACGGGTCACTTGGAACCATTTTTCTTTTCACGTCATCGAATTACCGAATGGAACGGATTTTCGCGGTGATTCGCTCGCGAGGCGACGGCTGGAATTCATCGCTTCCGCTGGAGCAGCAAGAGGATTGGCGGCCTCATGCCGCATTCATGAACGCCGACCTTATCCGCGACACGCCACCGGGAGGCTATTGGGGGTTCTTCGTTTAAGTGAAACGCTACTGTTTCGCTTCCGAAGGTTCTTCCCGACTGACCGCGCCTGGCTGCCCTTTTCTCCACGAATAGCGTTCCTTGCACGGGCGGAAACTGGCGAAATTGCAGCGGCACGCCGCGCAGCGGTAGGGAGTCGCGCCGATACGCAGCATGATGCGCGTCCAGGTCGGCGGATGGTAGTAATGCTCGCTCCAGGTGGTCAGCTCTTGCCGGTAGCAGCGCGGGCAGCGCGCGTATTTCCAGGCCCCCGAAGCCCACGCGCTGGTTTCCCAACGGGTTTGGCAGCGCCGGCAGCGCAACGGATAAATCCCCACCAACCCTTTGACATATTCCGAAAAATTCTGCCGTTGAGATACACGCACATCCCGGGTACCGCATTTCGGACAAGACAGTTGCATCTCAGGCCCTTGACTCGATTCCCAATTATATCGGAAATGAACGTTACTGAGAATGCTATTTTGAGACTACGCTGACCGGCCGGCGGTGCGCGCCGACATAACGGGACACATAATCGCTCAGCGCAAGCTGCAAGCGCTCCATCACCGATTGGGCGCGCCGGATGCGCAGTCCCTCCACCGAATAAACCGGCAGCAATTCGCGCGTGGTGGAGGTGACAAATACCTCCTCGGCAGCTTCCAGATCGGCTGCGAGCAGGGTCTTCTCGCCGATTTCGATTCCCTCGACGTAAATCTCTTCGAGCAGCACGGCGCGGGTGATTCCTGGAAGGCATCCGGAAATCAGCGGCGGCGTCCACACCCTCGATCCCTGGGCGATGAAGATATTCGCCGAGGTGCACTCGGCGATTTCACCGCGCTCGTTCAACAGCACCACTTCATCGAATCCGTTCTCATGGGCGCGCTCATACCGGACCAGATTTTCCGACCAGGACAGATACTTGGTGCCCGCAAATTCGTTGGCCGCGTAACGCGCATTCGGCGCCATGGCGAGCCGCACGCCGTCGCCCCACGGATTGACGCCGGCGGTGAAGGCAACCACGTCGAACTCGCGAGTAACCGACGGCCCTTCCCACATGCCGCCGCGATTTCGAATGACCACGACGCGCAAGGTGGCGTTCGACGCCTGGTTGGCCTCGATCAGCCGGTACAACCGTTGTTCGAGCCACTCCGAATCGGGCGGAAACGGCACTCGCATCTTAGCCGCGTCGCGCTTCATGCGCGCCCAATGGCGATCCCACTCAAACATCACGCCGTCGTAAATGCGGATGGTCGAAAACACGCCCCAACCGTTCAACAACCCGACCTGGCCGGGCGAGACGAGGTTCTCTCCCGCGTCGCGAATCTCGTCGTTGTGGAGCAGGAAGCGGTGCATAGTGCTATTTTACCGGTCTATCGCAGGGGCGGGGAGAACTCGTTCGTATAGGTCCGGTCGAGGTCGATGTTCGCGTTGCGCACATCTTCGAGCGAGATGCTCAGAACCTTGCGAACCGCGGCGGCGGATTCGGGCGTCATGCGGCCGTCGGGCGACAACATCGCCTGCAGGTAGCGTAACCCGGCGAGGTCTGTCGCGACATCGTCGGAACGGAACTGCGCGCCCATACGGTCGCGAATTTCTTCCGGTTTATGCGACCGCATCCAGTCGAGCGTTCGATTCATGGCCCTCGCCAGCCGCGACGCCGCGTCATGATTCCGCTCGATCCATTGCGGCGTCGAATAAAGCACGACGGACGGGTATAGATCGACGCCATAAGTCTGGCGCACGCCTTCGGCGGTTCGCGTATCGGCGAGGATCACGAGCTTGGGCAGTTGCTTCATGACGATCTCGAGCGCCGGATCGGTCATGATCGCCGCATCGACTTTGCCGTGCGTCATGGCGCCGACCGCAGTCGCGGCCATTCCGATCGAGGCGGCGCTCACGTCGTCGGGACGGAGCCCGTGCGTCACTAACAGGTAATTCAAAAACATCTGAGTGGACGAGCCGGCCGCCGAAACTCCCACGATTTTGCCCCTGAGATCCTCGATTTTTGCGATTCCGGGCCCGGCCACGGCAACCATGCCCGGGTAGCGCAGGATGAAGACAAAGGCCCTCAGCGACTGCCCCTTGGCTGCCATTTCGATGGTGTGGTCGTAAAATCCACAGACTACGTCGGCGCTTCCGCCGAGCAGCGCTTCGAGCGATTTTTGGCCGCCGGGAAAATCCTGCAACGTGACCGACAATCCTTCGGCATCGTACATTCCCAGGTCTTGGGCGAGCGTGGCCGCGAGATAAATGAGCTGCGCCTGTCCGCCGACTGCGATCCGCAGCGGAATCTTGCCCGTGGAATTTCGCGCCGCGCACCCGGCGAGCCAAAAGGCGTGGAACCAGACGAGCGCGTTAACGAATAAGCGCTTCACGCAGCTTCTCCGGCAGCGGAACGGCGCGTTGTGTCCGGCGATCGATACACGCGATGACGACCTTCCCTCGCGCCGCATTTCGCGAATCGACCGTGACCTCGAACGCCAAAGTAAACGACGCGCCGCCGACGCGATCCACCGACACGGCGATGTCCATCAGGTCATCATAGACCAGGGCGCTCGTGTAATCGCATTCGACGTGAACGCGCGGAAAGGCCAGGTTCGGGTTCTGATCCACCGTATAACTGATGCCGAGGCTGCGCATAAATTCGCTCTCGGCGGCATCGAAATGATTCAACAAAGAGACATAAAAGATCCGGCCGCTCGCGTCGGTATCGCCGAACCGGACCCGGCTCTGATAGACAAAAGGATTCCCGGGCATCTTGTGTTACGATACATCTGCAAGACCATAGCTTGATTTTCGTTAGACCAATTTTCGCGCGCCTCGAAACGGCGCTTTCCACGGCTCACTGTGTGACCCGAAGCCGTATACAATCTGCGAAACTGGCCTGACCATAGGAGCGGCGGAGCTGCGCATGCGCTTGTCCGACAAATACACCGTCGAACGCGGAAGCGTTTATCTCACTGGAATCCAGGCCCTGGTTCGTCTCCCGATCGACCAGATGCGGCGCGATCGCCGCGCGGGATTGAAGACCGCGGCGTTCATTTCCGGCTATGAGGGCTCGCCGCTGGGCGGATACGATTTGCAGCTCGCGCGCTCGCGCAAGCTGCTCGAGGAGCTTAACGTTCATTTCCGCCCCGGACTGAATGAAGAACTGGCCGCGACGTCGGTGATGGGCAGCCAGGTCTTCGAAGTGGTGGGGAAAACCAAAGTCGACGGCGTGGTCGGCTTCTGGTACGGAAAAGGACCGGGGGTCGATCGCTCGGGAGATATTTTCCGCCACGCGAACATGGCCGGAACGGGGACCCATGGCGGCGCGGTGGTGCTCGCTGGCGACGATCATAGCTGCAAGAGCTCGACCATTCCGCATCAAAGCGATTTTAGCCTGTATAATTTCGGAATTCCGTTCCTTTATCCCGGAAATACCCAGGAAATTATCGACTACGGATTGCTGGCGGTAGCGCTCTCCCGCTATTCCGGTGCATGGGTCGGCTTGAAAATGGTCACCGATATTTGCGACGGCGGCAGCACTGTGATCGTCGATCCGGATCGGCCGGCGATTCGTCTGCCGGAGGGTTATCAGAAGACGGTGGACGCGCGGATTGTGGCGCCGGTCTCGCTCGGGCTCGAATACGAAGTGAACGTGCGGCGGCTGCAGGCCGCCATCGAGTTCGCCCGGCTGAATCACGTTAATAAGTGGCGCGGCGCGAAGGACCAGGCCTGGCTCGGCATCGCGAGCGCCGGCAAATCGTATTACGACTTGATGCAGGCGCTGCGCGATCTGGGAATCGGTGAAGACGACCTGAACGCTTTCGGCATCCGCATCGCAAAATTCGGGATGACGTTTCCACTCGACGGCGCGTTCGCGCGCGAATTCGCCGAGGGCCTGGAAACCGTCCTGGTGATCGAGGAAAAACGTAGCTTCCTGGAACTGCATCTGCGTGACGCCCTGTATGCGACGGCTGCCCGTCCGGTGGTGATCGGGAAGATCGATCGCAATGGCGAGCCGATGTTTCCGCCCGCGGGTGAACTGGACCCGGATGTGATCGCGACGGTGGTCGCGCGCGTCGTGCGATCGCGCTACACCACGGAAAAAGCGGTCGCGCGGATTCATTTCCTGGAGGACGTCGCGGCCCGGCCGCGCGAGGTGACGGCGTCGCGTCCGGCGAATTTTTGTTCCGGCTGTCCCCACAACCGGTCGACGCTGCTGCTGCCCGGCCAGATCGCCGGTGGCGGCATCGGCTGCCACACCATGGCGATGCGGCTGGTGGATGCGAACCGCAGCTTTTCCTACATGACGCAGATGGGCGGCGAAGGCGCGCCGTGGATCGGCATCGCGCCGTTCGTCGAGCACAACCACGTTTTTCAAAACGTCGGCGACGGGACGTTTTTTCATTCCGGATCGCTCGCACTGCGGGCGCTGGTGGCGTCCGGCCTGAACATCACCTACAAAATTCTTTATAACGGCCATGTCGCGATGACCGGCGGGCAGACGGTCCAGGGTGCGCTGCCGATTCCGCAATTGACCCGGCAGCTCGAAGCCGAAGGCGTCCGCAAAACGATCATTCTGGCCGAACAGCCGGAGCGTTGGCGGAATGCGGAGCTTGCCACGAACGCGCAGGTCCGCGATCGCAGCGAACTCGAGATCACGCTTGCCGAGCTTGAAAAAATTCCGGGCGTGACCGCGATCATCTACGATCAGGAATGCGCGGCTGAAAAGCGGCGCATGCGGTCGCGCGGAATGTACCAGGAGCCGACGCGGCGCCTGATGATCCACGACGAGGTCTGCGAAGGCTGCGGCGATTGCGTCAAGCAATCCAATTGCATGAGCCTCACGCCGATTCCGACCGCACGAGGGCAGAAGATAAGCATTCATCAATCGTCGTGTAACAAGGATTATTCGTGCGTGCTCGGCGACTGTCCGTCGTTCGTCACGGTTAAGATCAAGGCCGGGACGGGACTGCGGCGCAAGGCGCTTCCGTCTCTTCCTTCCACCGCCGTTCCGGCGCCGCGCGATGTCGCAACGGTCGGCGACGGCTATCGCATCGTGTGCCCCGGAATCGGCGGAACCGGCGTGGTCACGATCAACGCGCTGCTCGCCACGGCGGCGTGGATCGAGGGCTTGCATGTATCGACGCTCGATCAGACCGGCACGGCGCAAAAGGGCGGCGCGGTGATCTCGCATCTTCTGTTGAGCCGCAAACCGATGGAGGTTCCCCATCGCATCAATGCCGGGAATGCGGATGTGGTGATCGGCTTCGATCTGCTCGGTGTCGCGAATCCCGACAATTTGAGGTTCGCCTCGCCCGATCGCACCACGGCGGTGCTCAACACGAATCTTACGCCGACCATCGATGTGATTCGCAGCCGCGCTCCGCTGGTGGGGCCGGAGCGGATGCTCGAGAAGATCAATACGGCCACGCGGCGGGGGCGCAACATCATCGTCGACGGGAATCGGCTGGCCGAGGGATTGTTCGGCACGCACCTGGCGGTGAATCTGTTCATGGTCGGAGTCGCCTATCAGGGCGGGCTGATTCCGCTGTCACTATCCTCGATCGAGCAGGCGATCCGGCTCAACGAGGTCGAGGTCGAAAAAAATCTGCAAGTGTTCGAGTGGGGCCGCAAGTATTATCACGACGTGCCGTCGGTTGAAGCGGTTCTTTCGAATGGCAGCGGTCCCAAAGCCGCGGCCTCGTTTGACCGCGTCGCCGAACTCACCGCGTATCAGAGCGCCGCGTACGCCAGACAATTCTCCGATTTCGTCGCCGAAGTCGGCCGCCGCGCACCCGCGCTCGAAGAAACCGTTTCGCGCTACCTGTACAAGCTGATGGCGTACAAGGACGAGTACGAAGTGGCGCGGTTGTTGACCAGGCCCGAATTCGAAGCGCGAGTGCGGGAGACGTGGGCCGAGGTGGAATCGATCTCCTATAATCTGCATCCCCCGTTGCTGCGGAGTCTCGGAGTACATAAGAAGCTCGCGCTGGGGCCCTGGTTCCGCGCGCCGCTCAAAATGCTCGCGGCGATGAAGTTTGTTCGCGGCGGTGTCCTCGATATTTTCAGCTACGGCCGTCATCGCCGCATGGAGCGCGATCTGATCGCGTGGTATCGGACTTTGATCGAACAGGTGATCGAACACCTGGCGCCTGAGAATCAAGCCGCCGCGATCGAGATCGCCGCGCTGCCCGATCAGATCCGCGGCTATGAGCGGATTAAGGAAGAGAGCATCGCGAAGACCAAGGCGCTGGCCGAAGAAAAGCTCGCCCAGATGCGCAAGGCCGCGGCGGTCAGCGTTTCCTGAGCGAGGCCCATTCCGGCCGCATAAATTTTTTCGCCCGAGCTAATTTCGCGCGAGGATCGCCGCCCTTTTAGAATCAGGAGGCGGTTATGAAAAAGACAATCCTGATTCTGGCTTTGATGTTGGTGGCGATCACGGCGTTCGGCGCGATGACGCCTGCTCCGAAAACTTCCGGCAACGCGTTGAGCGCGGACACCGGCAATTACATCTACTACGTGTATCACCATTACTGGGGCTATCGGACGTATTACTACGCGCCGCGCGTGTACGTCGCGCCGGTGGTTCCCGTGTATCGCGTTTGGTACACCAACTACTATTACTGGTATTAAGAAGCGGCCGCTTCCTGCGGTTTCTGCATCCTCGAATCCCGCGGTTCCGGCCGCGGGATTTTTTGTGCAGATGCAATTCCCATTACTGTCGCGGCTTTTTCTCGTCGATGCCGCATGTGGCACGGAAAGCCCCGCGTGGATCAGCTTGCCCGAGGGGTACAGAATTGGGCAGGTCTCAATCCAATCGGGACGCGAATCCGGCGCGCGCTTCATGAAGAAAAAGTTTCCTCCGGCGCCGTTGGGATAGCGCTTCATCACCATGGCGCGATTTTTCAAGTGCGGAAGCAGTACGGGCGCGATGGTCGCGTAATAGGCGAGCAGGTCCCGCTTGGTCAGGCCCAGTTTCGGCCAGAAGATTTTTTGAAGATTGCTGAGTTCGACGGTCTTGCCTGCGATCTTGAGTTTGAGTTCCCCTGCGTCTTTCGGAATTTCGAAGCTGGTAAGCAAAGTCGCGGCCATAGCCCCTTTCGTGTTGCAAACTGCCCGACGAGTGTACGTAAAACAGAGCTTGCACGTCCTGGCGCGAGGAAGCGTCATACGTGTTTGGCAGTGGAAACCCGCGCCCCGCTTGCCTCCTGCTGATAAACTTTTAATTTGAAGGAGAGTTGCATGGTTTTTCGTGCTGCATTGGCGCTGCTGCCGGTCTTGGCGTTCGCGCAGACCCCTCCGCCCGATGTCGAACAGGCGTTGCGCGCCCGGGTCACCCAATTCTTCCAGTATCACGTGGAAGGCGGCCCCAGTTTCCGGAAAGCTTTGGAACTGGTGGCCGAAGACACCAAGGACTACTATTTCGGCGCGCAGAAATTCCAGTTCAAATCCTTCCACATCGACACCGTAAAATTCGAGGACAACTTCACCAAGGCCCAGGTTACCGTCACTGGCGAACGAGTATGGCAACCTCGTCCGGATTTTCCGCCGACGCTGATTACGACCCCCATGCTGACGCTCTGGAAGATCGAGAACGGGAAGTGGGTTTGGTATTACAACCCGGATAACGAATGGCTGACTCCGATGGGTCCTTCCGACCGCTCGAAGATCCAGACGCCGATGCCGTCAACGGTTCCAAGGTTCGACGCCGGACAGATCGCCTCCGCGGCGCGCGGCATCCTTCAACAATCGAGCATTGACAAGAACGTGGTCACGCTCGCGGCCGACAAGCCGTCGTCCGATCAGGTGGTGTTTCACAACGGACAGCCCGGGACGGTCAAGCTGGTGTTGCAGCCACCCCCTTCGATCGCCGGATTCACCGCGACGCTCGACAAGGCCGAACTGAATGCAAACGAGAACGCGGTTCTGAAGTTTCATTATGAACCGAGTGACAAGCAAACCGCGCCTCCCGTGGAATTAAACTATCGATTTTACGTCCAACCGCTCGACCGGGCTTTCGGCGTTACAGTGAAGTTCGACCGGCCAGCCAATCATTAGGATCCGCGTCGCGGCGGGATTTTGGCAGAGGAGTTGCTGCTTCTCCCACCGGAGGCAACACGGAGTATGGTGAAATCGACGAACAGCGCATTGTTGACCAACGCGAATACTGATCTGCTTACATCCAGCAATTCTAGAGATACATCGAGTAGCGGATCTCCCGCTTTCGCGGATACGCTGGCCACCTGCATGTTCTTTGGAACGACGGGCAGTTCCCAAAATGGGTCCTCTTCTGGGAATTCGGTTCAAACCGGGCAGGACGCGACGTCAAGCCCGCCGGCCGCTGCGACTACGCTGATGAATCCGGCTCCGCTGACCACGCCGACTCCAACAACTCCGCCGGCCCCAGCCAGCACGCCCGTTGCGGTAACGACCCCGGCTGCAGCACCTCCGCCGGCTCCGGGGACGACGTCGCCCACCGGCGCAACTTCGGCTTCCTCGACGGATACCTCGACCGATCCCACATCGACCGATTCCTCGACGTCCGGGTATATCTGGCAATCTCCGCCAACCGCGGCACAGCTCGCTAACATGACTCCTGATCAGGCGTATTGGGCCGAACAGCCCCCTGCGATTCAGGCGCTTCAGTATATGCCCGAC
>DATHCE010000331.1:0-5738 GCA_035319685.1 Bryobacteraceae bacterium
TGTAAGACTCGCCCTGCGCCGGCCCTATACCTTTGTCGTCATGGCGTTCGCCATCCTGCTCGTCGGGATCCTGGCGATCGTGCGAATGCCGGCCGACGTGTTTCCGAATATCAACATTCCGGTGATCAGCGCCATCTGGACCTACTCCGGCGTCTCGCCCGCGGAGATGGCGGACGTGATCACGACGCGATCGGAGCGCGGATTCACGACCGGCGTCAACGACATCGAGCACATGGAGTCGCAATCGCTCGCCGGCCTCTCGGTCATAAAGATTTTCTTTCATCCGAACGTGAAGATCGACGCGGCGGTGGCGCAGATCACCGCGCAATCGCAAGGCATTCTCACCGTGCTGCCCTTCGGGGTTCATCCGCCGAACGTGATCCGCTATAACGCGGCCTCGGTGCCGATTCTCCAGTTGGGATTGTCGAGCGACACGCTGAGCGAGCAGCAGCTTTACGACTTCGGCTATAACTTCCTGCGCACGCAGCTCGCCAACACGCAAGGCGCGAGTTTTCCGCTGCCGTACGGCGGAAAGCCGCGGCAAATCATGGTGGATATCAATCCGCAGGCGATGTATTCGCACGGGCTTTCGGCGAGCGATGTCTCGAATGCCCTGAACGAACAGAGCCTGATCCTGCCCACCGGCAGCGCGAAAATCGGCACGCGCGAATATCGCGTCGAGATGAACAACACCCCCAATACGCCGGAGGAGTTCAACAATCTTCCCGTCAAGACCGTCAATGGGACGACCATTTATCTCCACGACGTGGCGCAGGTGCGCGACGGCGCGGCGGTGCAGACCAACATCGTCCGCCACGACGGACGGCGCGGCGCGCTGCTGACGGTGCTGAAGAACGGCGATGTGTCGACCATCGAGATCGTCAGCCAGATCAAGGCGGCGCTGCCGCGGATTCTGTCGTCCCTGCCGAAGTCGTTTCACGTGACGACGCTGTTCGATCAATCCATTTTTGTGCGCGCGGCGATCAACGGGGTGGTGAGGGAAGCGATCGTGGCGGCGATGCTGACCGGAATCATGATCCTGCTGTTTCTGGGGAGCTGGCGCAGCACGCTGATCGTCTGCATTTCCATCCCTTTGTCGATTCTGACCTCGCTTGCGGTGCTGTATGCGATGGGCGAAACGATCAACATCATGACGCTCGGGGGAATGGCGCTGGCGGTGGGAATTTTGGTGGACGACGCGACGGTGGAGATCGAAAATATCCATCGCAATCTGGGGATGGGCAAGGGCGTCATCCACGCGATCCTCGACGGCGCGCGCCAGATCGCGGTGCCGGCCTTTGTCTCGACGCTGTGCATCTGCATCGTGTTCGTTCCGGTTTCGTTTCTGAGCGGCGCTGCCAGATACCTGTTCACGCCTCTGGCTCTGGCCGTCGTGCTGGCGATGTCGGCGTCGTATCTGCTTTCGAGAACGCTGGTGCCGACCATGATCCGTTACCTGATCCCCGCCGAACTGCGGCTCTATCAGGGTCCGGAGGGCGAAGCCGAAACAGCGGACGCGGGGCTCATCTGGCGCGTGCATCACGCCTTTCATCGCGGATTTGAGCGCATGCGCGGCGCGTACTCGGACCTCCTGACATCGACGCTGCACCATCGCGGGCTGGTGCTCGCCTGCTTCGCCATCGTGACCGCTTCCTGCGCAGCGCTGTATCCGTTCATCGGAACCGATTTTTTCCCCCAGGTGGACGCGGGCCAGATTCGCCTGCACGTCCGCTGCCCCGGCGGAACGCGCATTGAAGAAACCGAGGCGCGATTCGCGCAGGTGGAAGAATCCATCCGGCGCATCATTCCGCCTCAGGACCTGTCGGACGTTCTCGACAACATCGGCCTGCCCTACAGCGGATATAATCTCGCCTTCAGCGACAGCGTGACGCTCGGGCCGGCGGACGGCGAAATTCTGGTGTCCCTCAGACCAGGCGACCATCGCCCGACCTGGGATTATGTTCGCGAAATGCGCAAGCGGCTCAACCGCGAATTCCCCGACCTGACGTTTTTCTTTCAGCCGGCCGATATGGTCGGCCAGATTCTGAATTTCGGCTTGCCGGCGCCGATCGACGTACAGGTAGTGGGGCCGCTGCAAAATCTCGAGAAGAACCAGAACATGGCCGCGGCGATTTCCAAGCGCATCGAGATGATCCCCGGCGCGGCCGACGTGCACGTTCATCAAGTCAACGACGTGCCCATGATGAAGTTCGATGTCGACCGGGCGCGCGCCGGACAGATGGGATTTTCGCAGCTCGACGTGGCCAACGGCCTGTTGATTTCGCTCAGCTCCAGCGCGCAGCTCAATCCCAACTGGTGGGTGAATCCGGCCAACGGGGTCGATTATCCGGTGGTGGTGCAGACGCCGACCTATCGCATGGATTCGCCGGACGCGATCCTCAACACGCCGATTCATTCGAGCGGCGGAAAATCGACGGAGCTGCTGAGCAACGTCGCACAGGCGACGCGCAGCGTCACCGATCAGGTGGTGAATCATTACAACGTGCAACCCTTGTACGACGTGTTCGCGAACGTGCAGGATCGCGATTTGGGAGCCGTCGCGGCCGACGTCGACAAGGTGCTGGACGAATTTCGTCCCAAGCTCGCGCCAGGGAGTTTTTTTGAGACGCGCGGGCAGGTGGGCACCATGCGCTCGTCGTTCACCGGGATGGGATACGGACTGTTGTTCGCCATCGTCCTGGTTTACTTCGTCATGGTGGTGAATTTTCAAAGCTGGGTGGATCCGTTCATCGTGCTGATGGCGGTGCCCGGCGCGCTCGGCGGAATTTTGCTCATGCTGTTCTTCTCGCGCACCACGGTCAGCGTTCCGGCGTTGATGGGCGCTATCATGAGCATAGGGGTAGGGACGGCGAACAGCATCCTGTTAGTGGTGTTCGCCAACGACCTGCGGCGCGAGGGCGCCGATGCGCTGACTGCGGCGTATCAGGCCGGACGAACCCGTCTGCGTCCGGTGGTGATGACGGCGGTCGCGATGCTGGTCGGCATGATTCCGATGGCTCTGGGGTTGGGTGAAGGCGGCGAGCAGAACGCTCCACTGGGCCGGGCGGTCATCGGAGGCTTGTTGTTTGCGACTGCCGCTACGCTGTTCATCGTTCCGGTCGTCTATAGCTTGCTGCGGAAAACCCCGCCCAAAATGTTCGATCAGATTGAGGCGAATGACTGATGGCCACCGAACCCAGATTCGAAACCGAAATCGAGAGCCATCATCTCGCGCCGGTGCCGCACAAGAAATCGCACTGGGGATTTTTCCTCGTGCTGCTGGTGATCGGCGTCGGGCTCGCGGCGGCGATCTTTTACGAACTGGCCGCGCGCAAGTCGGCCAGCCAGGCGCTGGTTACCTCGATGGCCACGGACGAAGGACGCGCGCCGGCGGTGAACGTCGGCCGCGTGCACAGCGCGCCGTCGCGATCGGCTCTGGAACTGCCGGGCCAGACGGTGGCGATGGCCGAGACGCCGGTGTATGCGCGCGCCGACGGGTATCTGAAGCGCAGAACCGTGGACATCGGCGACCGGGTCAAAAAGGATCAGTTGCTTCTCGAGCTGGAAACGCCTGAGCTCGATCAACAAATCGACCAGGCGCGCGCGACGCTGGCGCAATCGAAGGCCGCGCTCCAGCAGTTGCAGGCGAATCTGCTGGCGGCCGAGAGCAGTGAAAAGCTCGCCGAAGTGACCGCGCGCCGCTGGAAAAATCTCGCCGACAAGGGCGTCTACGCCAAGCAGGATCTGGATGAAAAACTCGCCGCGCTCGAGTTGGGGCAAGCCAACGTCAAGGCGGCCCAGGAGAACATCCATGCGGCGGAAGCGACCATCGCCGCCAACGACGCGAATCTGCATCGCCTGGAAAATCTGAAGGCTTTCGACCGGATCGAGGCGCCGTTTGACGGCGTCATTACGTATCGCAACCAGATGCTGGACGTCGGCACGCTGGTGACGGCGGGGAATACGTCGTCATCGCGCGAGATGATTCGCGTGGCGCAGATCGACAGGCTGCGCGTCTACATCCCGATTCCGCAGGCCTATGCCGAGATGATCCACGAGGGCGTGCCCGCGGATCTGGTGGTGGACGAGCTGCCCGGCCAGGTATTTCACACCAAGGTGGAGGCCGTGACGCACTCGGTGGAATCGGATTCGCGCACCATGCAGGCGATGCTCATCGTCAACAATTCGAAAGAAGCGCTGTTGCCGGGAATGTACGCCAAGGCGCGATTCATGCTGCCGCATGCACCGAACATCCTGATGCTGCCGGCCGATGCGCTGATGTTGCCCAAGGAAGGACCCGTGGTGGCCGTAGTCGGCGAGGATCACAAGGTTCATTTCCGCAAAGTGACCATCGGTCGCGACTACGGCGCCGAAGTGGAAATCGAATCGGGGCTCAGCGATGGCGAGATGGTGGTCCTGAATCCCACCGACGCGGTTCGCGAAGGCGTGACGGTCGAACCCAAAGAGCGCGCTCGTTAAGAAAAGCGCACTCAAACGCGTGCGCGTCTCTTCTTGCCTTTCGACGCCGGTTTCGCGGCTTCTTCGACCGATCCGGCGGGAGCACGCAGCATCAGAAAATAGCCGAACAGAAGCGCCGGCCACGCTTGCAGGATCAGCCGGTTGTTGGACGTGCTCAAATGCCAATCGAGATCGGCCATCGTGATCAGATAGATGCCGAAATCGGCGGCCAGTAAGGCAAGCGGCGCCGCGAACAACCACCATCGCCAGGTCCGGCGCGGCAGGAATCCAAACGTGAACGCGAGAATCGCGAGCAGCAGAATCGGATGCGCCCACGGGAATCCGAGGCTCCACAAAGTGTGAGCAAACGATGCGATGATCTTGCCCCAGCGCGACGGATCGGCGATCATCTTCGCCGCCTGCGCTGCGGATTTCGGAAACATCGACTCTGTTCCTTCAACCAGAAACCACTTGAGCGCTAGCGTTGCCAGGATCGGCGGGGCAGCCCCGGCGATCATCCATTTTGCCGCGAATTTCGCGCGGTACAGCGCCACGATCGCGGCGGCTGCCGCAAACGGCAGCCCTTCGTTCTTGGTCCATCCGGCGAACCCGGCGAAAAATCCCGCGAGCGCGAGCAATCCTGGAGGCCAGTTGCGCGATGCCGCCAGCGCCAACATCGCGACGGACGCCAGCACGAAAAAGCTCATCGGAATATCGGCGTATTGCGAAGCGGATTGCGACACGAACGTTTCGCTCGCCAGCAGCACCAGCATTGCCAGCCAAGCCAGCGTTTCGGAGATCGTCGCCAGGGCGCCGCACAGCACCCCGAGCGTGGCCAGCGTAAAGGTCAAACTGAGCGCCGCCGGAACTGCGTCCCGCGAATCGCCCAGAATGGTCCAGGTGCGCGCGATGAATCCGGAAACCAGCAGCGGATACCCCGGATGACTCGCGCCGATCATTCCGGCAGCCATTTGATTCGACACCGCATAGCGCCATGTCGAAGCGCCGCCGGCCAGGTACCGCGCGCGAAGGTTCCAGATGCCCGACGCGTCCCATTCACCGGTGGGACTGGATGCGGTGGTGCTCGAAAAATCGAGCACCATAAAAATCAAGGCGAGCAGGGCGGCGATGCGCAGCAGCCAGATCCAGGATGGATTCCTCGGCAATGGATTGTCCGGCGCCTCTTCCGGCGCCGGGTTTTTGCGGCGGCGCATCAAAACGAATCCCGCGGCGGCAAGCCCGAGCAACTCGATCGCCAGCAGGCTGATCCGGTTCGCTAT
>DATHCE010000332.1:0-3830 GCA_035319685.1 Bryobacteraceae bacterium
CCTTCCTTCAATAGCCGTTTGCATTCCTCGCTTGAACTGGCCATCTTGCGCACGGCCTTGAAGATGTAACGCGGCCGGAAATAGAAGTTGCGATAGAAACGCTCGACCGCGCCGTAAATCTCGTCATTGGAGAGTCCCGGGTACTTGATCGTGCACTTCTGGTAGCCCGATTCATCCAGCAGCGGATCGACGGCGAGGTAGCCGTTCTTGGTGACGTACTCGAACAGCTCAGTGCCGGGATAGGGCGACGCGAGCGAGACCTGAATCGTCTCGCAATCCATCTCCCGCGCGAACTTCATCGATTCCTCGATCGTCTCGCGGGTTTCGCCGGGCAGGCCCAGGATGAATGTTCCGTGAATCAGGATGCCGATCTCGTGGCAATCCTTGGTGAAGCGGCGCGCGCGTTCGAGCCCGACGCCCTTTTTGATATTCTTCAGGATCTGCGCATTGCCGGTTTCGTAGCCGACCACCAACAGGCGCAGTCCGCCGTCTTTCATAGCTTTCAGCGTCTCGTAGTCGACGTTGGCCCGCGAATTGGTCGACCAGGTGATTCCGAGCGGCTTCAGCAATTGCGCTATCCGCCGCGCGCGCGCCGGGTCGGCGGTGAAGGTGTCGTCGTCGAAGAACAATTCCTTCATTTTCGGGAACTTGCTCTTCATCGTCTGCACTTCTTCGAGCACGTTTTCGGGACTGCGCACGCGGTACTGATGGCCTTGCGTGACCTGCGGCCACAGGCAGAAGGTGCAGCGCGCGGGGCAGCCGCGCCCGGTGTACAGCGAGACGTACGGATACTGGCAATAGGGGCTGTTGTACCTAAGGTAGTCGAGGTCGCGGGCGTAGACCTCGGTGGCAAACGGCAGCTTGTCCAGCTCCTCGTCGGTCAGCGCCGGGCGATCGGGATTGTGATGGATACTTCCGTTCTGGCGGTAGCTGATCCCGTTGATCCGGCTCCAGTCGATTCCCTGCGCCACCTCGACCATCGAATGGTCGAACTCCTTGCGCCCGGCAATATCGATCGCGCTGGAGAGCGCGAGCACCTCTTCAGGCCGCGCGGTCGGATGGCCGCCGACGAAGGCGATAGTGCAATTTGGATGGGCGGATTTGATCGCTTCGGCTGTGCGCGCGTCCATCCTGAGCGACGGCGTTGAAGTATGCAGCACCACCAGGTCGTAGCTTTTCGCCTCGGCGATGGTCCGCGCCAGATCGTAGTCGTGCGGCGGCGCGTCGAGCAGGCGCGCCCCCGGAATCATCCCGGCGGGGTAGGCGAGCCAAGTCGGATACCAGAACGACCACACTTCACGCGTGGCCTGATAGCGCGAGCCGGCGCCGCCGTCGAAATCCTCGTAAGAAGGGGGGTTAAGAAAGAGGGTTTTCATCACATCCATGTCGGGGAAGCCGCCTGTCCGGTTGGTTAGTTGGCGATTATAAAATTCACGGCCGGCGTGCGCAAGGTTGAGACTCCAATCAGGGCGCGAGGTAGGGGCGCGCAAGGGCCGCAGCGAGCCGGAGATCGGCGGGGGTGGTGATCTTGAAATTCAACGCCGCGCCGTCGACGATCTCAACTTTCGCGCCCAGGCGCTCGACCAAATCAGCGTCGTCGGTCGCCGCGGTCGCGTCGGCTTCGGCCTGCCGATGAGCCAGAACCAACAGCTCACGCCGAAACGCCTGCGGCGTCTGCGCCTGCCATAGACCGTCGCGCGCGACCGTCGCGATGATGGTCTTCCCGTCGGCGCGCTTTAGGGTGTCCGCGACCGGGACGGCGGCGATTGCGCCGCCGGCTCGCGACGCGGCTTCGAGGCAAGCCTCGAAGATGCTGCGCGTCGCGAACGGACGAGCGGCGTCGTGCACGATTACCAGATCGCTCTCGGCGCTGGTCAGTTGCAACGCGAGATGGACGGAGTGCTGGCGTTGCGATCCGCCGGGCGTAAGCTTGATCGGAATCTGGAGCGCGGCCGAATCTGCGATGGCGCGTGCCTGGGCTTCCATCCCGGCCGGTACGGCCACCACCGCCTCGATGATGGAATCGACGGACGCGATCGTCCGCAGTGCGTAGAACAGCATCGGATGTCCCGCGAGCGGGACGAATGCCTTCGCGAGGTCCGATCCCAGCCGCTTGCCGCTGCCAGCCGCGACCACTATCGCCGAGGCTCTCATCGAGGAGGTCGTGACGCCAATCCTTTGGTGACGAGGCAGACGCTAGCGAGTGTCGATGCGAAATGAAAAGGGCCCAGACGACCGGGCCCCTCGAAAGCGACTTGGTTGGTCGGGCAAGTTCAGTTTGCAGACTCAGTTGGGGAAAATTTCGCGAAGCTCCTCCATGATTTTTTCCTCCGGATGTGCTTTCGCGATCGAGAGTTCCTTGACGAGCAGACTGCGTGCCGTATCCAGCATCTTGCGTTCGCCGAAGGAAAGCTCCTTATCTCCCTTCAGGACCAGGAGATCCCGCAGCACCTTTGCGATCTCGAGCGGAGAGCCGGTCTTGATCTTCTCCGTGTATTCGCGGTAGCGCCGATTCCAGGTCTGCGTATCGACTTCGACCTTTTTCTGCCGCAGAATCTTGTAGATTTTGGTGACCATGTCCTTGCCGATCACGCGCCGGAGTCCCACCGCGTCTACGTTTTCAGTCGGGATCATAATGGTCATTTTCTCGGTGCCCAGAATTCGCAGCACATAGAACTTTCGTTCGGTTCCCGAGATTGCCCGAACCTGGATATCATCAATGACAGCTACCCCATGGGCGGGGTAAACAACTTTTTCGCCTTTCTTAAATGATGACAGATTCATCTCTTATTTGTCCGTGGTCGTGGGCCGCGGATTTCGGAGTCGGTTGATGACCGTGGTTCACCACTGCCCCGAGAAGCCTGACCAAATCCAATTATGACACAGATATGGCAGATTTGATACCCCCACGGGACCGAGGAGTTGTCAATCGCTGATCGCGCTAGAACGTTATTTCGCCTGGAAAGTGCTCGAAATGTCTAAGTAAATCTAAGCTCCATACCGATCGCATCTTCGCCGGGGCCGTAGTAGTTTCGTCTCAAACAACGTTCTTCAAATTCAAACTTGCGATAAAGGCATCGGGCCGCCAAGTTGGAGCGTCTTACTTCCAGTGTCACGAGTTGCACTTTTTTCGTTTTTGCTTCGCTAATCGCGCTGAGCAGCAATTCGGCGCCGATTCCGAATCGCCGCAGCTCGGGCTGGACCGCGATGTTGAGGATATGCGACTCGTCCGCCACCAGCCATCGGCACAGGAATCCCACCGGGTCGCGATGGTCCGCCAATCCGGCGCTCGCAACGATCAGGCGCGAAAACGCCAGCGACAGCTCGCGCTCGAAAGAGTTCAGACTCCAAGGCTGCGGGAAGGAGAGCCGCTCGATTTGCCAAATCCGTGCGAGGTCGTGATGGGTGGCATCCCGGATCTGGACGCGCGTCGTCAGTTGCTCGCCCGCTCGAATCACAGCGTGAACCGATAGCGCCGTCGCGACTGGAACCGCTACGCGGCGTCCCTGATCTCGCCGGCTTCGCCCTTGAACACGATGACCTCGATCACCTTGTTGCGCAGGCGATGCTTGAAGCTCGCCACCGGTTGGTGGAACTCGATGCGGCTCAAGAAGTCGGCGGGAAACGACGATGATATGTACGACAGCCGGCGCAAGGCTTCGCCGCGCACGCTCGCCTTGATCGCGAGTACGCCGTCTTCAAGCGCGATGTGGTAATCGTAGTCGGGCATCTCGTCGGGCAGGTTCCACAGCCGCTTCAGCGAGGAGGTGGGTATCCGCCGCGGCATCTCGAGCCTGACCAGATAGGCGTTAGCCTGCTCCATCACGGTG
>DATHCE010000333.1:0-2897 GCA_035319685.1 Bryobacteraceae bacterium
CCAGCTTCGGCCGCACGTACAAGCGGGACATCGTGCTGGTGGAGGCGGTCTCCGAGGGCCTTTCCGGTCATGGCGAAATCACCGCGGGCGAGAATCCGTTCTACAACGAAGAGTGGACCGATTCGGCGTGGCTGATCGCGCGCGATTACGCGGGGCCGCGGGTGCTGAAACATTCTTTCGATAACGCGTCGCAGGTGGCGGACCGGACGGCGCACATTCGCGGGCATCGCATGGCGCGCGGCGGAATCGAGGTGGCGGCGTGGGATCTGGAAGCGCGGCGCAACGGGGTTTCCCTGGCGAAGCAGATCGGCGGGGGCGCGCGGGCGGAGATCGACTGCGGAGTTTCCATCGGCATTCAGGATTCGGTGGATCAGCTTTTGAAGAAAATCGAAACCGAGGTGAACGCCGGCTATCAACGCGTCAAAATGAAGATCAAGCCGGGTTGGGATATCGACGTGATCCGCGAAGTGCGCCGCGCGTTTCCCTCCATCCGCCTGATGGCCGACGCGAATTCGGCGTACACGCTGGACGATGCGGCGCGATTGAAATGCCTGGACGAGTTTCACCTGATGATGATCGAACAACCGCTCGCGCACGACGAGATCATCGATCACGCGGCGTTGCAGGCACAGCTGGAGACGCCGATTTGTCTCGACGAGTGCATCCGCACGGCGCACCAGGCCGAGCAGGCGATTCGCATGAAGGCGTGCGGCATTATCAATATTAAATTGGGGCGGGTGGGCGGATTCCGCGAGGCCAAACGGGTGCACGACGTTGCCCAGGAGCACGGGATTCCGGTGTGGTGCGGAGGCATGCTCGAATCCGGGATCGGGCGCGCGCACAATATCGCGCTGTCGACGCTGGCGAATTTCGTTCTGCCGGGCGACGTCTCGGCGAGCAAGCGATACTGGTCGCGCGACATCGTCGCGCCGGCGGTGGAGGTTTCCGAAAAAGGGACGATTCGGGTTCCGCTCGACCGGCCGGGCTTCGGTTTTGACATCGACCATGACTTTCTGAAGCAGGTGACGGTACGGGAAGAAACGATCGCCTGATAAAAAAAATAGGCGTTCATGAACGTGAAGGAACAGGACTTGAGCGGTCGCGTGATTCTGGTGACCGGCGCGGCCAAGCGCATCGGGCGCGGGATTGCGCTGCGGTTGGCGAAAGAAGGCGCGCGCGTCGCGATTCATTATCAGAACTCGGAAACGGAAGCTCGCGCGACGGCGGCCGAGTGTGGAAACGCTCCGATTTTTCGGGCGAATCTCGAACACACGGGCGAAATTGAGACGCTGTTCGAAAAGGTCCACGCGCACTTCGGACGCATCGACGGACTGGTGAACAACGCGGCGCGATTCACCACCATCGATCCGTTGAAGGTCACCGAAGCCGATTGGGATTTCATCCACAGCGTGAATCTGAAGGCGACGTTTTTCTGCTGCCAGCAGGGGGCCAAACGAATGCTCGCCGGAGACGGTGGGCGCATCGTCAACCTCAGTTCCCTGGGAGGAATTGTCCCGTGGAGCTGGAACGCGCACTATTGCGCGTCGAAGGCCGGGGTGATCATGATGACGCGCGCGCTGGCGAAGGCGTTTGCGCCAAAGGTGACAGTCAACTCGGTTGCGCCGGGCGTGATTTTATTCGGGGAGCCGGATGAACGGACCGCGGGCTTCATCGCCAGGACTCCGGCGGGGCGGGCGGGCAAGGCTGAAGAAATCGCCGATGCGGTGGTTTTTTTTCTGAAGGCTTCGAATTTCGTTACCGGCCAAACCCTGGCGGTCGACGGGGGTTTGAGCCAGCGTTAACGGCAGCCGGCCCGTTCGTGCGATGAATTATGGTACATTCAGCGCATGAAAAAGTCACTTGCGGCACTGGCTGGGGCGCTGTGCCTGAGCCTTCCGATAGCAGCTCAGGAAAAAGTCGATTTAAACATTGTCAATCGAATTAAAACCGAGGCTTTCGGGCAGAATTCGAAGGTTATGGATACGGCATTTTATCTCACCGATGTCTATGGACCGCGACTGACCGGCTCGAACGGTGCGAAAAATGCAGGCGATTGGGCGGTCAAAAAATTGACGGAATGGGGCCTGATCGATGCGAAAGAAGAGACTTGGGGACCGTTCGGGCGCGGCTGGAACAGCACGCGGTTCGTCGCCCTGATGAAGGAGCCGGGGTTCATGCCGCTGATCGGTTTCGCGCGTCCGTGGTCGCCGGGCACGCAGGGCGAAGTTTCCGGACAAGCCATGATGGCGGTGATCAACAGCGCGGATGATTTCGCCAAATTCAAAGGAAAACTGCGCGGCAAGATTGTGCTGACCGCGGCGACGCATCCTTCCGAGATGATCACCAAGCCGCTGGCGCATCGTCTGACCGATGAGGAACTGGCCGAAGCGGCCGGGATGCCCGATCCGAGCTGCGGCAATCCGCCGGTGCTGCCGTTTGGCTTCGGCCCCGGACCGGTGATCCCGCAAGGCTGCCCGGCGGGCCGGGGCGGAGGAGGACGCGGCGGAAATCCGCGTCAGTTCCGGAACGAACTGAACAAATTCCTGACCGATGAGGGCGTGCTGGTGGCTCTGACGCCGGGAAACGGCACCGATGGAGGAGACGTGTTCGGCCAGGCGGCCGGCTCGCAGAATCCGGATGAAGCGCTGCCGCCACCTTCGGTGGTGATCACCAACGAGCACTACAATCGCATCGCGCGGCTGATCGAAAAGGGTATTCCGGTGACCCTCGCGTTCGACATTCAGGCGAGCTTCACCCCGCCCGCAGATTCCTTCAACATTACGGCCGAAATTCCGGGGACGAATCCGGATGCGGGGCTGGTGATGCTCGGCGGGCACTTCGATTCGTGGACGGGCGGAACGGGCGCGACCGATAACGGCGCGGGCTCGGCCGTGGCG
>DATHCE010000334.1:0-2996 GCA_035319685.1 Bryobacteraceae bacterium
CGGGCTTCAACTCCTCGGATCTCAGTTTCACGGCGTCGCAGATCCAGGTAAATTGGGCTGGCCTTTCTTTCAGCACCTCGACAGAGGTCGTCCTGGATGTCACCACCAGCAGCGTACCGGAACCGGCCACGTTTGCCCTGATCGGCTCCGCCCTCCTCTTGCTCGGCGCGTCACGCTGGAGGCGGCAGCGCCGCTAACGCCTGAGGCGGCGTGCAAGTCGGCGAACGCACTCCGGCAAGTACTTGAATCCGAGAAGCACACCCGTTCGGGAATAGTGCGGTTCCAGGTGTGCCCAAGCTGCTCGCCCAGTCGGCAATCAGGGAAAAAATCCTCTTGGCCACACCGAGCCAATATGGTATGCTTGATCTGAAATTGGTATGGTTCCACGGATCGAGCTCGATCATTCTTCCGAGACGCCGCTGTACCGGCAGCTCTATGAACAGCTACGATCGGCGATTCTGGCCAATCGGATGGTTCGGGGCGAACGGTTGCCGGCCACTCGCGAATTGGCTTGGTCACTTGGACTGAACCGCCAGACCGTCGGCTCCGCTTATGATCTGCTCGAAGCCGAAAAATTGATCAAAGCCTATGTCGGGCGCGGAAGTTTTGTCGAGGGAGCGGAAACCGCGCGGCTCGATTGGGAATCCTTGATTCCCGCCGATGACAACTCGCCGGCTCCGGCTTCTGCGAGCGCGGCCATCAGTTTTTCGGCATCGCGTCCCCCGGAGGATGCGTTCCCGCTCGAAGCGTTTCGCGAGACCTGCCGCGAGGTCATCGATTCGAGCGAGGCCGTGAACATTTTGCAGCTCGGGCCGGCCAGCGGTTATGGTCCGCTGCGCCGTTACCTTCTGGACGAATCGCGCGAGCGCGGATTCGCGCGCGAGGACGACGACATCCTGATGACCAGCGGATGCCAGCAGGGGTTCGACCTGATCCAGCGCGTGCTCGCCTCACACGGCGAGACGGTGATCCTCGAAGATCCGGTGTACCCGGGACTGCGCAACGTGTTTCAACGCGGCGGCGCCAGAGTCATCGGCGCGCCGGTGGGCGAGGAAGGCGTCGAGGTGGAAACGCTCGGGCGGCTGATCGAAAAAGAACATCCGCGACTGATGGTGCTGACGCCGAATTTTCAAAATCCGACCGGCACCACCATCCCCGAAGCGGCGCGGCGCGAAATTGTCGAACTCGCGCGGCGCAACGGCGTGGTGATCGTCGAGAACGACCTGTACGGCGCTCTGCGATATTCGGGCACGGACCTTCCCTCGTTCAAGCGCCTGGATGTTTCGGGCGATTCGATCCAACTGGGCAGTTTTTCGAAGATCGCGTTTCCGGGCCTGCGCGTCGGATGGGCCATCGGACCGCGGCACTTCATCGCGCGGCTGACCGAAGCCAAGGAAGCGAGCGATTTGCATTCCGACCAGCTTTCGCAAGCCGTGCTGCTGCGCTTTGCCGAGTCCGGCCGGTTGGCCGATCACCACGTGAAAACGCTGGCCTCGGGCGCCGAGCGATTGAAGGAATGCCTGGCCGGGTGCGCGCGGGAATTGCCGCAGGGCAGCCGCTACACTCGCCCGGAAGGCGGCATGAACGTGTGGGTGCGGCTGCCGGAAATGCTGGATGCGTCGGAACTGGCGGCGCGCGCAGCGCGAAAATGTCAGTTATCTTCCGGGCCGCTATTTTGCGGTGACGCGCCCGCAGACGCACGCGCTGCGGCTGAGTTTTGCGGGCTTGAAACCCGAGCAGATTCGCGCCGGAATGCGCGTGCTCGGATCGATTTTCAGGAGGGAGTTGGCGCAGAAGCGGGCGTACCGGGACGAACCGGCGCCGGCGGTGGTTTAAAAAAACGGCAGTTCAAAAATGAGGGTCCAAGGAGCTTCCATGTATCTATCTGAAGAGTTTCGATTGAAGGTCGGGTTGGCGGAGATGCTGAAGGGCGGCGTCATCATGGACGTCACCAACGTCGAGCAGGCCCGGATCGCGGAAAAGGCCGGCGCGTGCGCGGTGATGGCGCTCGAACGCGTGCCCGCCGATATTCGCAAGGAAGGCGGCGTGGCGCGCATGGCGTCGATCCGCATCATCCGCGAAATCATGGACGCGGTTTCGATTCCGGTGATGGCCAAGGCGCGCATCGGGCATTTCACCGAGGCTCGCGTGCTCGAAGTGCTGGGCGTCGATTACGTCGACGAGAGCGAAGTGCTCACGCCCGCCGATGAGGAGCATCACATCGACAAGCGGGGCTTCAAAGTTCCGTTCGTGTGCGGCGCGCGCAACCTGGGCGAAGCGCTGCGGCGCATCGCGGAAGGCGCGGCGATGATCCGCACCAAGGGCGAAGCGGGCTCGGGCAACATTGTCGAGGCGGTGCGGCACATCCGCACCATCGTCAAGGAGATGAAGCACCTGACCATCCTCGGCAAGGAAGAGCTGGTGCATGAGTCGAAAAACCTGGGCGCTCCGCTGGAGCTGGTCGAGTGGGTCGCGGCGAACGGGAAATTGCCGGTGCCGAATTTTTCGGCGGGCGGAATCGCGACGCCGGCCGATGCGGCGCTGGTGATGCAGTTGGGCGCCGAAGCGGTGTTCGTCGGAAGCGGAATTTTCAAGAGCGAAGATCCGGAAACGCGCGCCAAAGCGGTGGTGAAGGCGGCGACCTATTATAATGATCCGGCCAAGCTGCTTGAAGCGAGCGAAGAGCTGGGCGAAGCCATGCGCGGCCTGGATGTCGCCAAGCTGCCGCAGGAGGAGTTGCTGCAGACGCGGGGGTGGTGAAAACGCGCATGGGTCAGCAAAGGAAGATATGCAGCGCTAACGGTCGAAATTATCCCGGATGAGGAGCAGGGAGGCTACACCGCGCGTGTTCCCGACATTCCTGCATACGGCGAAGGCGACACCGAGGACGCGGCGATCGCCGATCTGCAGGAAGCGCTGATGGCTTACGTGGAAGCTTTCGGGGTCGCGGAGGCGCTCTCCAGGGTAATCAGCCGAGTTCGTTGCGGAAGGTGGGA
>DATHCE010000335.1:0-2279 GCA_035319685.1 Bryobacteraceae bacterium
AGGACATGCCGCCGGCGGAATCGAAGGGCAGATCGTCGCTCGCGCGTTCGTTCGGCTGCTGGCGCGATCCGCCCGCGCGTTTCGCCACCGCAGGAATGAATTCTTCTTCGCTCGGCTTGATTCCGGTATCGCCGACGGCAAGGCGGCTCACCAGGCGCGATACGGACATGTAGCGCTCGAGCAGCGCGGGAGAGACCGAAAGAACGTCCGCGATGTTGTCGAAGCCATAGCCGGAGTCGTCCACAGGAAGCATTTCTCCTGGGTGAATATCGAGCGCGAGCAGGTCGCGAATGGCGTTGCTGTACTCGGCGCGGTTGAGACGATGAATAGCCGGGCGGCCGGGGTTGGGGTGGGTCGCCGCATCGCGATCGAGCGCGTCAGCCAGCCAGTTGGTGAAGGCTTCGCGAGTGGCTTGGTCGGGATGCGGGAGGCCGGCGGGAGGCATTTCGCCGGTGCGCACCTTGCGAAGCGCCTTTTCGAGAACCGCCGCATTCGCGCCGGGATGCGAAAAATCGAGGCCTTCGAGCACGATGCCAGCGGTTTTGGCCTTGGCGCTGTGGCAGGCGATGCAGTATTTGCCGACTAAGGCTTGCGGGGAAGGTTGAGCCTGCGGAGAAGGGGCGGCGTGTTGCGCGGCGGCCCAGGGGATCGAGACACCAATCGCGAGGGCGACGAGGCCCGCAATGCGCAAATTCACACTTTTACCCAGAGATCTCCGGTGCTGCATCCGCTCGTTTTTTAATTGTATCGAATTCCTGGGGTGGTGGAGACAGGATAAATGCGGGGGTAGTGGGGGGATTTCGGCGGGCGTAAAGGCCGGACGAGGAGATCGCCCGGAGGGTCCGCCCACTTCCCCGGTAAGATTGAAGGAATCGATCGTGAGCCAGCCCGACGCCACCATGTCCAGTCCCAATCCGGCGCCGCCGGAACCCATTAATCCAACCAGCAAGCAACTTCTGCCATGGCTGGTAGCCGTGGCGTTTTTCATGGAATCGCTCGACACGACGATTCTGAATACCGCCGCGCCGACAATCGCCGCTGCGCTGAGGGTGGCGCCGCTGAGTTTGAAATCGGTGCTTTCCAGTTACACCTTGAGCCTGGCGGTTTTTATTCCAATCAGCGGCTGGATGGCGGACCGTTTCGGAACGCGGCGGGTGTTCGGGTCGGCGATCGGCGTGTTCACGCTGGGGTCCCTGCTGTGCGGGCTCTCGAACGGCATTCACGTTCTGGTGGCTTGCCGGATTCTGCAAGGCTGCGGCGGCGCCATGATGGTGCCCGTCGGACGGCTGACACTGGTGCGCGCCTTCGCCAAATCCGAACTGGTTCGGGTGATGAGCTTCGTCGCCATACCGAGCCTGATCGCCCCGATGCTGGGGCCGGTCGCCGGCGGCCTGATCGTCGCCTACCTGCACTGGCGCGTGATTTTCTTCCTGAATATTCCCATCGGCCTGGTGGGCCTGGTGATGGTGCATCTGCACCTGCCGGATTATCGTGAGCCGGATTCCAAACCGCTCGACATTCCCGATTTTGTGCTGTTCGGCGCCGGGATCGGAATGTTGTCTTACGTGCTGGAAGTCTTCGGAGAGCACACTCTGAGTACCGCGGAAATTCTGGGCCTTGTGGCACTCGCCGCCGTGCTGTTGACGCTCTACGGCCGGCGCGCCACGCACACCCAAAACCCGCTGCTCAATTTGAAGCTGTTTGCGATCCGCACGTTTCGCTCGGCGGTGAGCGGCAGTTTTTTCACACGGATCGGAATCGGCGGCATTCCGTTCCTGTTTCCTTTGTTGTACCAGGTGGGCCTGGGCTTCAACCCGATTGAATCGGGCCTGATGCTGATGCCGCAGGCGATTGCCTCGATGAGCCTGAAACCGATGATGCCGCGGATTCTGGCGCGCTTCGGCTACCGGGCGGTGCTGGTATCGAACACGGTGTCAATCGGACTGCAAATCCTGCTGTTCGCCACTATTGGCGCCGGCACGCCGGTCTGGCTGATTTGTACCCAGACGTTCTGTTTCGGCTTCACGACCTCGCTGCAATATACCAGCATGAATACGCTGGTGTATGCCGATGTGTCCGAGCATCAGACCAGCGCCGCCAGCACGATTGCGAGCACCATGCAGCAGATGTCGATCAGCTTCGGCGTGGCTACGGCGTCGCTGTTGACGGCGGTGTTTCTGCCGGACCGTTTCCATTCGAATCCGGCGGAGATGATCCATGGCATCCACCGCGCGTTTCTGCTGCTGGGCGTGTCGACGGTGGTTTCGACGGCGATTTTT
>DATHCE010000336.1:0-9156 GCA_035319685.1 Bryobacteraceae bacterium
CGCCCACATCGCGATGGTCTGCGCCGCCGGCTTCCTCGCCGGCGTGCGAGCCATGATCACCGGGTACAGAGCGGAGCGCATATGAACGAATTCCTCTCGCGCCGCAAACTCATCACTACCGGGTTGGCGACGGCGGCCGGAGCGTCCGGTCTGGCAATCGCGGCCCGCCTCGCCGATCGATATGGCCTGATCCCGCCCGATCATGGCGGCATCTACGGAGCGGGTGAAACGCTGACCTATGCGTCTCAGCGGCTCCTGGTGTCCCGCCAGACGCTCGCCCGCGAATTCCATCCGAGCGAAATATCCAAAGTGGCTCCGGTCAACGGCGAGCCGCCCGAGCAGGAAGTCTACGAGCGCCTCCTCGCCGGAGGATTCGCGGATTGGCGGCTTACCCTTGACGGTCTGGTTGCACGCCCGGCTGTGTTCTCGCTTGAGGACCTCAAGCGTTATCCCTCGCGGACCCAAATCACCCATCAGGCCTGCGAAGAAGGCTGGTCCTTCATCGCCGAATGGACCGGTGTTCCGCTGTCGTATATTTTGAATCTCGCCGGCGTTGGTCCCCGCGCGAGGTACGTCGTCTTCGTTCCGTTCGACGAAATGTGGGATAGCCTCGACATGAACGATGCTTTGCATCCACAAACTTTGCTCGCCTACGCGATGAATGGCCAGGAACTTCCGACGCCCCACGGCGCTCCGCTCCGGTTACGCGTGGCCCGGCAGCTCGGGTATAAGAGCGTGAAGTATCTTTCCCGCATCACGGTCACCGAAACTCTGAAAAACATCGGCAAGGGTTTGGGCTCCGCATCTCCGGAAATCGGCTATTCCTGGTACGCAGGCATCTGAACAGCGGATCAATCCTGCCGAAGCGCCGCCGTCGGATCGAGCGCGGCCGCACGGAACGCCGGAATCCACGAGGCCATCGCGGCGATCGCCAAGAAAAGAACAATAATCGCGAGAAATGTTGCGGGATCGGTCGGCTTCACCCCCACCAGCATGCTCGTCATGGCGCGCGTCAATCCCAGCGACGCCGCGGCGCCGGCCGCGATCCCCACCGCGCTCAACGCCAATCCCTGTCCGACTACCAGTTGGAAAACCTGCCGCGGCGCCGCGCCCAAAGCCATGCGCACGCCGATTTCGGCCGTTCTCTGCCGCACGACGGTCGATAGCACTCCGTACAAACCCACCGCGGCGAGCAGCGCGGCCATGGTCGCGAAAACGCCGATCAGCAGCAGCGAAAATCGCGTGCCCGCCTGCGCGCGCTCGACCAATACGTCCATGGGTTGCACCGCGAACAGCGACAGATGCGGATCGAGCGCCCGGAGCGCGGTGCGCACCTGCGCCGCATAGCCCGCAGGATCGCCCGCCGTGCGTAGCGCCCAGCGCTGCACACTTGTGTGCGAGGTGAATCCATCCGTAAAATAAATCTGCTCGCGGCCGGCTTCGGTGAGCGAAGTGGTCATCTGATGCGCCACCACGCCAATGATCTCCACCCATTCCGGCTCGGGCGTCCGCAGGCGAATCAGAATGCGCTTGCCGATCGCCGGCTCGTTCGGAAACGCTTTGGCCGCCAGAAATTGATCGATCACCACCACATTTCTGTCGGGAGCATTATCGGCATCCGTAAACGTGCGCCCGGCGAGCAGCGGAGTTCGCATCGCTTCAAAATAGCCCGGAAGCACGATCTGCGGATCGACCGCCTGGTATTTACTCGGATCGGCAAGCGCATTCTCCTGGCCCCAGCGGATGGTGCTGAAGCCTCCCGCCAGCGGCATGAGATTCGACCCGGCGACGCTCTCGACGCCGCCGATCGCCCGCAACCGGTTCTCGATTTCCCGCACATAGGCGGCGCGCTGTTCGGGTTGATTTCCCGGCCGTCCGCCGAGGATTTGAAAGGTCAGCAAATGCTTCGGATCGTATCCCAGGTTTACGTGTTCGAGCGCGAGAAAACTTCGGAACATCAGCCCCGATCCGATCAGCAGCACGAACGACAGCGCCACTTCGATCACCACCACCGCATTCCGGGGACCCGCGCCGCCGAGGCCCGCCGTCCGGGTGCTGCCGCGGAGCACTTGCATCACATCGGCGCGGGACGCCCGCAACGCCGGCGCGAGCCCGAACGCCGCGGCTGAGGCAATGCCGATCAGGGTCGTAAATCCCAGCACCGTTCGATCAAGCGTAAGCGAAGAGATGCGCGGCAGGCTCGCCGGGCTGAGCGCAATCAGCTCGTGAACGCCGGCCTGCGCCAATCCAAGACCCAGAATGGTTCCCGCGCCCGCCAGCAGCAGCGCTTCGGCCAGCATCTGCCCGATCAGACGCGCGCGGCTTCCGCCCAGCGCCGCGCGCACCGCCAGTTCGCGCTCCCGCAGCGACGCGCGCAACAGCAGCAGGTTTGCGACGTTCGCGCACGCGATCAGCAGAAGGAAAATCACCGCGCCCATCAGCGCTAGAATCGCCGGACGGACCTCCGCCACCATGTGCGCGTGCATGGGCTCGATGCGCCAGTGAAACCCGCCGCCGTTGTAAATCGGAAAATTGCGGCGGATCCCGGCGGAAACCAGTTCGGCTTCGTCTTGCGCCTGGGCCTCGGTTACGCCGGGACGCAATCGCCCGATCGCGCGCCAGAAATACGTATTTCGGTTCGCGTTGTTGTATGGCGCCCGCGACGCGATCCACAAATCGGGCCTCGACTCCTCGTTCAACGAAGGCCGCAACAGCAGCTCGAATCCGGGTGCGAGCACGCCCACGATTTGCGGATTCAGCGGACCGGCGTTCAACACGCGGCGGCCGATCACGTCGCGGCTCCCTCCGAAACGCCTCTGCCAGTATTCGTAGCTGAGAATGGCCATGATCGGAAGCCGGGGCGCGCCCGGCTTATCCGGTGCGGCCGTGGGATCGGGAGGCGGCTGCGGCTGGCTGTCCGTTTCATCGAAATCGCGTCCCGCGACGATCTTCGCGCCCAAAAGCCCCAGGAAATTCGTCGTCACTTGTGCGACCCGTACCTGTTCCGGCGTGCCGTCGTCGCGCGGAACGTTGATCCGGATGGTCGACACCGCCCCGAAATCCTCGAACATGGTCTTCGTGCCATTGCGCAGATCCAGGAAATTTTCGTTGGAAACGCGCCCGTCGAAATCCTTCCGCGTCCGCATGTCTCCGAACGCCAGCACCAGACGGCCGGGATCGCGATATGGAAGCGGCCGCAGCAGGACGGCGTTGGCGACGCTGAAAATCGCGGTGCTCGCGCCGATACCGAGCGCGATCGTCACCGCCGCCGTGGCCAGAAAGAAAGGACTCTTGCGCAGGCTGCGCGCGGCATACGCGAACTCTTTCGCGAGCATGGTGGTTAGACGCATCCCTGAACCCATTTGTTCCGGCCGCACCGGGAAGCGTCGGGGCTGGATCCGCACATCCTGGCGCGATCTTTTTATAGGGCCCGAAAAAATCAACTTTTCATAGCGCCAAACTCTTGGCCTGATGCGCAAGAGTAGCGGGCGCGCTCGTCAATGCAGTAGAAATTCGAAAATCGTGCCTTCTCCGCCACTCGAAACCCGGATTTCACCGCCCCACCGATGAACCAGGCCGTACACCGGCGAGAGTTCCACGCCGAGTTCTTCACGATTCAAATATAGAGGCTCGAACAGATGCGCGAGAGCCCCTTCGCTCAAAGGTTCGCCGTTATCGGCGATTCTCAGCACCCGATTCGCGCCTGAGGCTTCCACCGAAATTTCGATCCGCCGGGGGTACGAACGGAGGCGCCGTTCCGCCGACTCACACAGGATCAGGATCGCTTCGCGAAGGCCGTCCTCGTTGACCGTCGCCAGCGCAGGTTCGGATGCGGTGCGGATCGCGACCTCCGCGTTTACTGCCGCGCGAATTGCAGGTTTCATCGCGAGCACTGCGGCGTTCAGATCCACGGGGTGGGCGGACGCCGGTTGCTTACCGGTGAAACTCAGGAGCACCTCCGCGACTCGCGAGGCGCGCTCGCTGGCCGCGGCAATCTTTTCGAGTTCGGCGCGAACGGCGGAATCTTCGACGGCAGAAGCCAGCGCCAGCCCGCTATATCCGTTGATGGTCGTGAGCGGTTCCTCCAAATGGCCGAGAATACGGCCGACGACCCGTTCCACCGCGGCCAACTGGGGTTCCGGCGTTGGCGCCGTGGCGGGGGGGTCGGAAAAGAAGAGATACATGTTCCGCTCCCGTTGGGTTCGCGCGGCACGATACTGTAGCCAGAGCCGGACGCCATCCTTGCGGCGAACCTCGATTCGTCCGGGCTCCCTTCGCGGCGTGCGGTCAAGGTTTGGAATCAGACTGAGGATGCTGCGCCCGTACAGCTCGTTCGACGCGAATCCGAACAGCTTCTGAGCACGCCCGTTCAAGTTTCGGATCAGGCCTCGTTCGTCGAACATGACAAATGGTTCCGATCCGAACTGTTCGACAACCTCGAGGTGTCCGGCGAGCTCGGCGCGGGTCCGTTCGACGTGTTCAATTCGTTTGCGCAGCCTTCTCGACCGCGCTATCTCCCAATAGATCAGCGCGCCGGCCACCAACGCCAAAACGTATGCTACCGACACGAGCACAGATTACCAATCTTAACGCGGATGCGTGAATCCGCTCTCTTTCCATAGTCTTTCCCAAACCCAGATCTGGTAGGCGGCCTTGGGCGGCAGCGGGAATCCGAGCTGATGGGCCAGCATGCCCACCTGGCCGCGATGATGCGCGTCGTGCGAAATCATGTAGGCCAGCATGGCTGCACCGGCGGGCCACGGTCTTGCCCAACCGTCGCGGCGAAAGGTTCGGCCCTGGGGCCGCGAGAGAGCGTCCGCAAGCATCTGGGAGCAGCGCGCGGCGCTTTCCGCCAGAGCGGCCTGAGCTTGCTTTTGCGTGCAGCGGGCGCGGTTGAGCGGGGCCGGAAGCTTCAGATGCGGGGCGGACAGCCTTAGCCATTTGCGACGGGTGTTGTGGACGTGCGCGACGATGTCGGCGATCGTCCGTCCCTTACTCCCGGGCAGTTTAGCGCGCCACGCGCCGGGATCGAGATGCTCGAGGACCATCTGATTCATCCGCTCGTTTACAGCGTAGCTTTCCACCAGCACCTGGCGAAGGTCGACGTCAGCGCCGGATTGTGAGTGGGTCACCTGGGAATGGGTCACCTCGGAATGGGTCATCTGTGAATGGGTCATCTGTGAATGGGGCATGGATCACCTCAGTGCGTTTCGAGCGTCTCGGTCAACGGCGCGAGCCACGTAGACTTGGCGAGCGCGTCCTGAGCTTTTGCGCTTTGCGCTCGCAGGCCCATGAAAAGGGGCCCGCGAAAAAGGAAAGGCGCTCACGGCTGGTAGGGACTTTTCAAATACTCGAGCGATTGGGTCTCGCTCTTGGTCGGGACCACTTTGTCGGGATCGATCCGCACCATCACATACGTGATGTGATCGTCGATTCTCGTGAACCAATGGCCGGTGCCGGCGGGAATCACCATCATGTCACCGGCCTTGAGCTCAGTAGCCATGGGATGGTTGATGGACTTCGCATTATAACCGGGTCCGTTCTGTTCGCGGACCGTCTTCAGATTGTCTGGCCGTTTTTTCGGCTCAACCAGATCTGGTCCCGTAAGCAGCGTCCCTGCGCCATCGATGATGTAATACACCTCGCTGATCTGTTCGTGCTCGGCCACAGCTTCGCCGCTCGCCGACCCTGGCTGGAGCTTTCCTCGTCTCACCATACCGATGCCGACTTGCGATTTCCCGATATCCACAGAACGAACCTGCTGATCAATGAGGCGGTTCTCGATCGCCCTGTTCAGATAAGCGTCCAGCTCGCTTTTGGGGATATACACGGCCGAACAATGATGGCACGTGGGACTTGGCTGCTGCGCCAGCAACACCAAGGCCAGCGCACCGAGAGCTGGAATGATGGCCTTTCGCATGTGAATCGACCTCCTTTAAACTTTATTTCGCTGCCGCCTTCGTCCAGACGGCGCCTGGATCGTTCCTGGTAACCGGAGCCCTGTCATTATAGACGAAACTTCCGTACGCGCCGGCTGGTAGAATGATCCACGGTGTCAAGGAGGAATCCATGCGATTGTTTGCAGTGCTCGCGCTCGCTCTTGGTGCAATTTCGGCGACCTTCGCCCAGCCGAAGGAGATTATCGGCGCCAACCCGAACAGCCAGGCCCCGCTGAGTCCCGCGGTGAAAGCCGGCGGATTTATTTATGCATCCGGAACGGCGGGCGTCGCCGGCGGCAAGGGCGACATTAAGGGACAGACCAAAGTCGCCTTGGACAATCTGGCGGCAAGGCTCAAGCTGGCCGGATCCAGCATGGCCAACGCCTGCCTGGTCAGCGTCTATCTGCGCAACTTCAGCGATTATGCAGGCATGAACGAGGTGTACGCCACGTATTTTCCAAAGGACCCGCCGGCCCGGGTCACGGTGATCGTCGATGGCACGCCGGCCGCCGACGGCCTTTTCGAGATTTCCATCATTGCGGTTCCCGATGGCGCGGAGCGCAGGGTGATCAAGCCCAAAGGATGGAGCGACTCGCCGCTGCCCTATAGCTATGGGATCCAGAGCGGCAACACCTTGTTCCTGGCGGGGTTGGTGAGCCGCAACGGCGTCGACAACACCAACGTGAAGGGCGACATAACGGCGCAAACGAACTACATCATGGGCAATGCCGGAGCGATTTTGAAAGAAGCCGGAATGAGCCTCGCCGACGTGGTACAGTCGCGCGTATACATCACCGATACCGCCAATTTCCAAGCCATGAATGCTGCCTATCGATCAGCGTTCCCAGCCGCGCCGCCGGCTCGCGCGACGGTCCGAACCGGGCTCACCAACGCGGATTACCTGATTGAAATCGGCATGATCGCCGTCAAGGATGCGAGCCGCACCGCCATCAGCACTCCCGGCCCCGACGGCAAGCCGGGCGCCGCGAATCCGAATCTGAGCGCGGCGATTCGCGTGGGGAACCGGCTGTTCGTTTCCGGAATCACCGGCAACACGGCAGACAACAAGGGCGACGCCGCGGCTCAGACCACCGAGGCGCTGGCTCGAATCGCCCGCACGTTGAAGGCGGCCGGGTTTGAAATGTCGGACGTCGTCGAAGGTATGGCCTACGTCGTCGACAGAACTAAGTTTCCGGAAGTGAATGCCGCCTATCGCACGGCTTTTCAGAAAGACTTCCCTGCTCGCACGGGTGTCAGCGTTGGACTGGTCGGCGCGGGCGCGGAAGCGGAATTTTCGTTCATCGCCCAGAAGTGAGGGTTATTGGCTGACCAATGCGAGTGGAACGCCCGCGAGCCTCTCCGAGAAGGGGCCGAAAACACCACATGACGATCCGATCGCGGGCGAGTCTCTCCTCGCAGAGTGCGTGTGGAATGGCGCTTTGGGACGATCATAGCCCGTCGCCTTGACCTCGCAAACATTTTCCGTTGCCGCGCACGCGGACGCCGCGTCGCTCTGTATCTATAATTTTAGCTATGCAGTCTCGGCCTGTAGTGCTGGTCTTGAAAACCTCCATCGTCCTGCTCACCCTGGCAATACTGGCCGAGACTGCATACGCGCTGGCGACGGTTGCCGTGTTCGCATACCCCTCTCTGGCCGGAGTCATGATCTGGCTGAGATCTTCCGGTGAGGCGCAGTGCAGTGCGCTCGAAACGGTGCGCTCGGCCGCTTATCGGCAAAGGTGGAGCAAAGCCCACCAACAAATCCTGGCTTCCGCCCGGATGGTCCAGAAGGACGGCGACCTGCAACTGTGGGATGTGCCCGGTATGCGCCAGTTTTGGATTAACGGGAGCTTCGGCAGGTTGAACGCGCTGGCGTTCGCCGAGCAAGCGGCGCACCAGTATTGGCATCCATACGTTCACTTCAAGCCGGGCGATATCGTCCTGGATGTCGGTGCAGATTACGGATCGGTTAGCTGGGAAGCGCTCCGCGCGGGCGCGCAAAAGGTCATTGGGATTGAGATCGCGCCGCAGAAATGGCCGTGCCTGGAGCGCACCTTCGCAAAGGAGATCGCCGAAGGGCGGTTTGTGCTCGTGCGGGCAGGGGCTTGGGACCGCGAAAGCACGCTGGAGCTAGGGGGTGACAGCGTGGTTCTGGAACGGGGAGCCCAGAAGCAGGTTGTGAAGGTCACCACGATCGATCGGATGGTCGCCGAGTTGCAACTGCCGCGGGTGGATTTCATCGCCATGGACATCGAGGGAGCGGAGAAGCCCGCCTTGCGCGGCGCCGCCAACACGCTCCGCAAATTCAGGCCGCGAATGGCGATTGCGTCGGAGCACCTGCCCGACGACGTGTCGGCCATTCCTCAAACCGTTCGTGCGATCGTACCTAATTATGAAGTGATTTGCGGGCAGTGCATCAGCGACAATCAGCGGCTTTTAGCCCAGGTCCTTTGGTTCAAGTAACGCGCAGCCTCCGTCATCGACAGAATGATCGATCCTGAAGCTAGACCCGTACCTGCGGGGGCGGGGTCTCGCGAGGTACCGGCCCCGGATGGCACTGTCCGGATTCAGCCTGAAGTGGCCTTCTTATACTGATCTGAGTCACCACCGTGTTTGATGTTACGCGATCGCGCGTGACTACAGGACGCCGAAGACAAGTGCGATGACGGGAGGGAACGTCATCGCTTTTACAGGATGGAGCGGATGATGCCTCCGTCGACGCGAAGAGCTGCTCCTGTGATCGCCGAGGCCTGATCTGAAGCCAGGAAGACCACGAAGTCCGCAATCTCTTTCGGACGGAGGAAGCGGCGCACCAGCGATGAGGAGCCAGGGCCGGCGATGTACTCGCGCTCAAAATCTTCGAAGGTTTTTTCCGCGGTCAGGATGCCGTGCGCGGCAAGGCTCTCCTGGCTCGGGCTGGGGCCGGGAATGAAGGAATTCACGGTCACACCGGTTCCGGCGGCGATCTCTGCCAAGCCGCGAGCGAGGCCGACCACGGCGGACTTGCACGTAATCCAGGCCGTCATCCGCAGGGCGGTCGCGGGATCGCCGGGAGTGTAGCTGCAGGTGACGCCCGCGCTGAACAGCACCCGGCCCCAGCCGCGATCGATCATTCGGGCCGCGTAGTGACGGGCGAGGCGAACGGCTCCCAAAATGTATGTGTCGGAGTAACGTTGCCACTGCTCGTCGGTCATTTCGAAGAACGGAACGGACTGGA
>DATHCE010000337.1:0-13600 GCA_035319685.1 Bryobacteraceae bacterium
AGCAAGCCCCGGCAGTCATGCCGGGGTTGAAATCGCCGGGATTTCACACAGACTCATAACGGCGAGGCACCTTGACGACCCCGCCATTTCACTGGCCGGGCTTGCTCGGGCATAAAGCCCCGTGTGTCAACGCGGGGTTGATCCGGCGCCGTTCATATCCCGCACTCGGCGGGTACAATCGATCGGCGCCCCGTGCCTCTGACTGCCGGTCTAACCGGGTTCGTTCGGCTCCGCAATGTCGGACTCGGCTTGTTCGAACTCGATGCGCGGCATCTCGAACACGCCGCAATCGGAGCAGACCACCTCGACCAGACTTTTCTCTTCATCCAGGAAGCGCCACGTTGCGTCGGCGCGACAGCGCGGGCACAGAATTTCACGCGGGCCCTCTTCATCGAAGACATGCATGTGCGTCACCCGGTGGCGGATAAAGCACGCGCGTAACCACTTTAGAGAGGGGTCCTGAATGTGCAAAAGTGAATCAGGCGGCTCGCGACGCAAACCGCCTGAGGGCCAAATGCGCGGCATCCGCTCCCGAGGCGATCATTCGCTCGACGGCCACGGCGGTTGGCAGGTAACCCGCAAGAGGAATCCTGGGATGGATCAGGACATCGGTGCAACGAAGTGCGGAGAAATAGTGCGCAGGGTAGGCGCGGTGGGCCCGCGCATGATGAGGATGCATGCCGACGCGGCGCAATAACGAACTGACCTCCCAAACATCGGAGCCGATGACGAAATCCGCGCCCAGGGTCCGGCAGGTCTCGGAGGGCAGGACGCAGGCGATTCCGCCATCTTTGAGGCGCTTGCCTTCCCGTCGGACCGGCCGCCGGATTCCGCGGAGAGCGCAACTCGCGCTGAGGGCGGAGGCCAGTTCGCCCTTGGTGATGGCCACGGCTCGCTTTACCGGCAGTTCGGTGGCGATGGCCGCGAACGGCAGCCTCAGGCCGGCAAAAGTGGCCGGCAGGTGTTCGGCGCAAAACCGCTCGAGCCTTTCCCCGTGCAGAAGGCGGGGCCAGAAGACCGTGCGCGCCAGAGAAGCCATGTCGCGCCAGCCCATGCCGGCCGCAAGCATCGCGCCGATCAAACTGCCGGCGCTGGTTCCGGTGACGAAAGCCGGCTGGATGCCGGCCTCCGACAGAACCTTGATGACGCCGATATGGGCAAGGCCCCGTACAGAGCCGCCGCTGAGAGCCAATCCGATGCGGTGGGAGTGAAGCGGATGCAACCTACGCAGCAAGATCCATTATACCGCGCGCCATCGCAGGGAACGGATCCTGACCAGGCTCGGGAGTTTGCGGCGGAAATCCATCGTCTGGCCGCGCTGCATCTGCGTTCGGAAACGATTTCCTCCTCGACGTTTCACAAAATCGGAAGGAACCGGCTGACGCGAACCATCGATTTCGCGCTCCAGTTCATCAGGAAATACTTTCCACCGGTCCATTGGATGGCGGTCTGGCTGGTGGCCGTTTTTTTGTACGGATATACGCGCGCGGTCCGGAGGACGGCGGAAATCGTAACGGCCGGCAGTTACCGGTGGCCGGATTTTCCGAAAGGTTCGGTGCTCGCGTTTTGGCACGGGAGCGCTCCTTCCCTGCTGGTCGCGTTTTCGGCCCGAAGGCCAAGCACGCCGGTGAAATTGATGGTGTCTCGTGATCCACGGGGGGATTGCGTGGCGCTGTACGGCCGGTGGCTCGGTTTCGAGATCGTCCGAGGGGATGCCGAGCACGGCGGCTGGAAGGCTTTGCATCAGATCGCGCGTGACGTGCACCGCGGCGCGGCAGCCCTGATTTCTCCGGATGGCGGCGGTCCGCCTCTGGTGGCGAGGGTTGGAGCCGCGGCACTCGCATCCGCCGTGCGTGTACCCCTCATCCCGGTCGGCGCGGATTGCCGGCCGAGTATTTTCGAGCGGCACAAGTGGGATTACGCGCGCAATCCGCTGCCGTATGGGCGAATCGCAGTGGCATGCGGGGAACCGCTGCTGTTTCCTCGATTCGAAGATGCCGATTCGCTCGAAAATGCCCGCCAGCAGTTGCAGGAGGCCCTGAATCGCGCCGCTCATGAAGCGCGAAGCGCACTGGGGCTACCCGCTGCGAAGCTGGTTTAAGCTTCGAGCATCTCTCCGATCATGCTTGCCGCGATCTGCTGCGGCGACACGTTATAGCCCCCGGCGGCGTAATCCGAAGCGAGTTGCTGAACCCTCGGCGAATCGCCCATCGCCAGCTGCGCGAAGCTCGATAGCTGCACGCGATCGCCGCTCGCGGACGACGTGCTTCCCTGATTCGAATTCCCGGAGCCCCGCACCTGCGCGCTCTCCCCGAGCGCCTGCGCCAGATTGAGCGCATTATTGTCGATCCGCATTCGATTCTCCTTGATTCCCCGTCTTCGGATTCAACCCCTGCACGGCCAACTGCGCCAGGCCGATGCCGCCGTTGTTCGCCATCACCTGCGCGAACTGCTGGTCGGCGACGTCGAACATCGTCTGGCTTTCGGAATCGTCGCCGTCATCGTCGGACGCCGCTTCGCGCGCCGATTTGAGCATCTGGCCGAGCATCAGTCCTTCAAACTGCCTGGCTGCGTCGCCGATCTTGCCCGGCAGCGCTTGCGGAAAATCCGAAATCGCCGCGGTGGACGCGGTCATCGCATCGATCATCAGTTCACCTCGATTTCCGCGTCCAGCGCGCCCTCGACGCGCAAGGTTTGCAGGATCGCGATCACGTCGCGCGGCGTCGAGCCGATGGCTTGCAGGGCGCGCACCAATTCCTCAATGGTCGCGCCCTTTTGCAGCACCACGCTTTTCGCCGGCTCCTCTTTAGTCTTCACCGAAGTTTGCGGAACCACCGTCGTTTTTCCCTGGGACATCGGCGCGGGTTGCGAAACATCCAGCTTGGTGCTGATCTCTACGTTCAAGTTGCCGTGCATGATCACCACCGGCGAGATCCGCACTTCTTTGCCGACGACAATCGTACCCGTGCGCTCGTTGATGACCACTTTAGCGCGCTGGTCGGTGTCCACCGATAGATCTTCGATCTCAGCAACAAACTCCACCTGCCGCGTGGCGTAGGACAGCGGAACTTCCACCACCACTACCCCTGCGCTTTCCGCCTGAGCGACCTGGGCATCGCCCGCGAAATGCCGGTTCAGCAGCGCAGCCACACGCGCAGCGGTGGTGAAGTCGGCTTGATGGAGTTGCAATTTGAAATGTCCGGCGGGTTGCACCGTCGGCGGTGCGCGCTCGACGATGGCTCCTTGGGGCGTGCGGCCCACCGTGGGATGGTTCACGGTCTGCGTGTTGTCTCCGCGCCCCGAGACGAATCCGCCCGTGATCACCGGCCCTTGCGCCACTGCGTAAACCTGGCCGTCGGCTGCTTTGAGCGGGGTCATCAACAGCACGCCGCCCTGCAGGCTCTTGGCATCGGCGATCGCGGAGACGACCACATCGATTTTGGTTCCCGGCTGCGCGAACGCCGGCAGCGTCGCCGAAACCATCACTGAGGCTATATTGTGGACCTGAATCTGCGTGGGATCGACGGTCACGCCCATTCGTCTCAGCAGGTTGGTGAGCGACTGGAAGGAAAACAGAGTCATCTGCGAGTCGCCGCTCCGGTTCAACCCCGCCACCAGACCGTAACCCATGATCTGGTTGTCGCGCACGCCTTCAATCGAGGCCAGATCTTTGAGCCGCGTCACTTCCGCCGGCGCAAAACCCGCAAATAAACACGAAATGGCGACAATTTTTCGCATCAGAATGGCAATAATCCGAGTAATAAACGATATAGAAAATGCGGCCGGCGGATCGCGTCGCCCACCACGCCTTTTCCATCGACCTTGATTTGAAGATTGGCGACCTGGGTCGACAGGATGGTGTTCAATGGCGTCAGATCCGCCGGACGAATCAGCCCGCGCACGGTGATCTTCTGCTTTTCCGAATTGACTCCGATATCGCGGGTTGCTTCCACCACCAGCGTGCCGCTCGCGGTCACCTCGACGACGCGGGCGGAGAGCGTGGTGGCGAGCGTCATGTTGCGCGAGGTTTGTCCGGAGCCCGCCAATTCCTGGTCTCCGGATATATTCAGCGGATTGGCGATCCTCGCCGCGGCATTCAGAGTCCCGTATGCGGCGGTGATGTTGCTGACCGCGGAAGTCTTGCGCGACGAGTTGCTGGTGCCGGAAGCGACCGCGGCCAGGCTTTCCGAGACGAGGATCGTGACAATGTCATTCACCTGGCTGGCCCGGACGTCCCGCGCGGCGTCCGAGAGCGGGGTCCCCATCGCATACAGCGATCCCGCCGATGCGGCCACTTGCGCTCTCAAACAAATTGGGATTATTAAAAGAAAAATGAGTTTCATTTTGTAATCGCAGCTTGGTCTTTTCCTTCAATTTTGGCCTGAAAATAGCGGCCATTCTCCGGATTGCGCAGCACGATGGTTTCGCCAGCGCGACCCGAAGACTCCGCTGTGGCTTCCAACCTGAGTTTGGCTTCGCCGCTGCTCACCACCACGGCCACCGTATCGCCACGCTCGACTTCGCGCGGATTGGTGAGCATGTTGTCGAAGATCGCCTCGCCGGGCTGGATGCTGCGCAGCGCGGCCTTTCCGGCGACGCGGCTGAGCGAATCGGCCGGCATCGGGGAGAACGGGAAGCGCGGGCCGGTCCGCATCACCACCTGGCTCATATCGATGGTCTTCCCGGTACCGATGGGGCGCGCCGCTTCCACCCAGGTGCGCTCGACCGACACCCGCGCCTTCACCCAAACCGGAACCGAGCGCGCGGGCGCGTACATCACCTGGCCGTGCCACAATCCGGACGGGTTGAGGCCGTTGCGGGAGAACTCGAGCGACCCGCGGGGCACTTCGGCATGGCTAAAATCCAGGATCTCGATGGTCGTGCCTTCCACATCCAGCGTCTTCCGTAACACGGGCAGAAGTTTCTCCGCAGTCAGAGGCTCGGTGAAACGCGCGAAGCAAACCTCGGAGGCCGGCGCCGGCAAATCGATTCCATTCGATCGCGCGAGGCGAACCAATTCCGCCGCATGCATGACGCGCACCACTCCCGGCACCGGGGTCGCGGCCACCGGCAAATCCGGATCGAGCGAGACGAAGCTCGGATTCGCCGCCGCCAGATCCCGCGCCAGGATGCGGTCGCCTTCCACGATGTGACAGGCAAACGCCTGCGCGGCAACGAGCATTGGCACAATCCACTTCATTGCGTGATGTTATTTACCTGCTGGTACATCTCGTCGGCGGCCTTGACCACTTTCGAATTCGCTTCATACGAGCGCTGCGTGCTGATCATATTGATGAATTCCTCCACCACGCTCACGTTCGAGGATTCCAGATACCCTTGCTGCAAAGTGCCGAGACCGTCCGAGCCGCCGGGAACGCTGACGATCGCGTCGCCGCTCGCGTCGGTCGGCGTGAACAGATTGTTGCCGATGCTGTTCAATCCGCCTGGATTGGCGAAGTTTGCGAGCTGGATTTGACCCGCGGTCTGCGACGCCGTCTGTCCCTGCAGCGTATAGCTCACCGTGCCGTCGGCGGCGATGCTGATCGCCTGCGCCTGTGCGGGAATGGTGATCGTCGGTTGCAACGGATTCCCGTTGTCGTCGACGACGTTGCCGTTCTGGTTGAGCTGAAAATTCCCATCGCGCGTGTAGGCGAGCTGCCCGGTCGGCAACTGGATCTGGAAAAATCCCTTGCCTTGAATCACCAGGTCGAGCGGATTGTCGGTTTCGGTGAAATTTCCCTGGGTTTGAACCACGGTGTTGCCGGCGGGCCGCGTGCCGAGGCCGAGTTGCAGGCCGCTTGGCACGATCGTCTGCGATCCGGCGGCCGAGCCTGGCTGCATCACGCTTTGATACAGCAGATCCTGGAACTGGGTGTGCCGCGCCTTGAAGCCGGTCGTGTTGGCGTTCGCCAGATTGTTGGCGATAGTATCGATACTCATCTGTTGCGCGGTCATTCCGGTGCCGGCGCTGTATAAAGCCCTGATCATTGTTGGCTCCTCATTGGCTCTTACTCCTGACTGACTTTCTCCTAAGAGCTCGTTGAAACCCCTTTTTTCAACAAGCTCCTAAGCAACTTTGGCGACCTCTTCTAACGCCCGCTTGTTCATGTCGTTTCCGAGCGAGACCGCCTTTTGCAACATCTCGAACTGGCGCATCACGCCCACCAGCTTGACCGCCGATTCGGCGACCGGCGTGTTGGATTGCTCCACCTGCCCTTGCAACACCTGGGTATTTTGCGCCGCAGGCGCGGTCGCGTTCTGGTCCGCCATCATGAAATAACTGTTTCCGAGCTTGGTCAAATCCACCGGCGAGGAACCCGGCGTGTCCACCTCGATCTGCCCGATGTCCTGACCGCCCTGATTCACTACGCCGTTCTTGTCGATGTTGATCGGCTGATTGGGGTCCACCGTGATGGGGTTGCCTTTATCCAGCACGTTGCGCAGCGTATATCCATCAGACGTTTCGAGCTGGTTCGATTTGGAAATTCGAAAATCGCCGTTGCGCGTATAGACCACGCCTGAGGGCGAGTTCAATGCGAAAAATCCCTGACCCGATAACGCGAGGTTCAAGGGATTACCGGTGGTCGTCAGCATGCCTTGCGAAAAATCGGTCCACTTGTTGTCGACCACGGGAAGATGTTCATCGAATAATCCGTAAAACTCCTGATCCGACTTGAACCCGGCCGTTCCCGAATTGGCGATATTGTTCGCGAGCAGATCCAGGGATTGCATCCGCGACTTCATCCCGCTGGCGGCCGAAATGAGAAGTGGATCCACTCTCGAAATCCTCGCGTCGAATGTAGCAATCGTCGCGCCGTTCTTAACGATGAGATAAATGAAGCCGATATGATCCACGAGCGCTGAAATGGCACGAACAAGTTCGTGCCGATTTGAATCATGTGCCAAGATGGTGACGCCGTCGATTGCGCTAAGTCATTGAATTTCGAAATAGCGACGCTTTGGGCAGTGACCTGCTTTCGTTCGATGCGTGAACGCGCTGGCGGCGACATCGGCGAACCAAATCGGGATACTCGCAGCGCTTCCGCAGCGGGTTGCGGCATCATCGATCGTTGCTCCGCAAACCAATCCGGGCTTCGCCAGTCTCATTAATGTATTGTTCGGCTCGCCCGAATCGGAGCCGGCATTGGTTTCCTCGGCGAATGCGACGCCCTCCGGTAAAACCCTCGCCGGGCAATCGAACACCGCTTCACCGAAGGAAATTGCAGCCTCGTTGATTCGCTCCATGTTTTCCGGATCGGTCGCGACCGCTCCCTCAGCCGCGCCGAGTCCACTCCCAACGCAGACCGTCACCCTCGCCAGCAATCGTCAAGTCACGTCCAATGTGACCACGAACGCTGTGCCGTCCGTTGAATCGGTCACAGACGGCGCGGTATCGTTGCCGGCTGCGGCTGCGGCCGCGGCCGCCGAAACGGTTGTAAGAGTCCCGACGGTTCCGCAGATCCCCGCTCGCGTGACACCGAACCCCCCGGCGGCGACAACGATGATCGCTGCGTCTGTAAAGAGTCCCATAGTTTCGACTCAAGCGGCAGATCCCGAGGTTTCGACTCCACAACCGAAGTTGCCGCAACCGGCCGCGAGGCCTCAGGTAGCGGCGCAATCACCGATATTGCCGCGCGGACTTTCGAAAACGCCGGTCGCGGCACGGGATGTCACCTCGCCGTCGCCATCGAGCGACCGAAGCGCGACCGCCACGTCAACGGTCACTCCCAACCGGATCGCTCCCTCCGCGGTCGCCGCCGACGCGATCGATCCTAAGCTGAACCCTTCCGATCCCAAGCTGAACCCTTCTGATCCCAAGCTGAATCCTTCTGATCCTAAGCTGAATCCTTCTAAAATGGTTGCGCAAAATTCGCCGGCGCCTCGCGATCTTTCAGCCGCAACCGCTAGCACGCTGCCTGCGGCCGCAACGCCGCCGCCCTCAGCGATCATCGACACTACGCCGGCCACAGCGACGGTCACAGCACTCGTCGAACCGACGCCGGTTCCGGCCACGTTCGCCACGTCGATCGCGGCGCCGGTCACAGAACGCGCCGAAACGACGCCGCTTCCCGCGATCACAATTGCCATGCCGGCCGCAGAGACGCAGCTTCCCCAGATCGCGATCGCTACCACGCCGGCCGCGAATACGAACCAGCCCGCCTCGCTTCCGAAACCGAGCTTACGCACCCGAGCCGCAGACTCGAATTCGCAAGCCGTCCCGTCGACGCCCACGCCGGTACTGGTGCGAGCGGCGCAGGCGTCAATGCAGGCTCAGGGGCAGGCTCAGGGGCAGGCCCAAGTGCCAGCTTCGACGACGCCGCAGCTTACTCCGGCCGTGTATCACAATGCGGCACCGGCTCGCGGCAACGCGCAGCCAGCGCCATCGACAACGTCGGATGCCGCGTCGTCCGGCCGCGAGCAGAGCGCCACGCGCCAGTCTGCAGTGCCGGAAAATACGGCAATCAGGGTGCGGCCCGGCGATGCTCCAGAATCCGAGGTATCGTTCGCCGCTCGCCTGACGCCGCTCGAGGTGGCAACGACAGAACCGTTGAGTGCGCCGGCGCTCGACTTCACTTCCGGTGTATTTCCTTCGAGCTTTTCCGGCGCACCCAACCGGGCGCAGGCCGCTCAAGATATCGCGCAGCAGCAAGCTGCGAACCAGGCGAAACCCGGCGACGCTCCTTCCGCGCCCACAACTCCGGCGCCGCCAACTCCCATTGCAGAAGCCGAGACCGCGCCAGCAACGCCAAGTGATAATTCAAAGCCCCAGGGCGACCCAAAGCCACAGGACGATCCAAAGCCACAATACGATCCGAAGCCCCAAGTTGAGGCTTCCGTCACGCCCGGCGCGATCATCCCGCAAAGTTTCGCGACGGCGCCACTGAGTGCGCCCGCAACGCCCGAGCCATCGAGCCCGCGTGGCGCTGATATCAAAGGGGACAGCTTGCCCACCGCCACGGCCGATGCGGTCGGAGCCTCGGAAGTTCAGAGCGCCGCGGCCGCGCCGGCAGGTCCAGCCGTTGGACTGGCGCAGGAAATTTCGGTGCGCGTCAGTCAGCCCGCGGCACCCGCCGTCGACCTGCACATCAGCGAACGCGGGGGCGAGATTCACGTTTCGGTTCGCACGCCGGATGCGGCGCTCGAAACTTCGCTGCGGCAGAACCTGCCCACCCTGACCAATTCGCTCGAACGGGCCGGCTATCACACCGAAACCTTCGTGCCGCAGTCTTCCTCGTCCGCGCAGACCAGCTCCCGCGAGGATAGCGATTCGTCGCATCCCGACTGGAGCGGGCGCGGCAATTCCGACGGCGCTTCACAGAACGGACGCCAACAACAGCAATCTCGCGATCAACGCGAAAAATCCTGGATAGAAGCATTGGAAAACGCACAATGAGCACAACCCCCATCGGTCTAAGTTCCGCCGGGAACACCACCGGCGCGTCCGCCAGTTCGACCAGCGGAATCACCGCCTCCCCCACGGAAAACGAGTTCCTGCAATTGCTCGTCGCGCAATTGAAGTATCAGGATCCGTCGCAGCCCGCCGACGGCACCGAATTCGTCTCTGAACTGGCGCAGTTCACCGATGTATCGAACACCACCAATATGTCCAGCGATCTGAACAGCATCCTGCAATTGATGGAGAACAGCGCGGCGGCAACGCCGGCGGCGGCCGCTCCATCCACCAGTCCAACACCGTCGGCCAATTCGACGTCAACTCCGGTTACCGGTTCGTAATTTCATTTTCTTTAAGGAGCAAATCCCATGGGATCTTTTTCTACCCCTCTTTCGGCGCTGAACGCGGACACGACGGCCATCGACGTGGTCGGCAACAACCTGGCGAATTTGAATACGCCGGGATTCAAGGCGAGCACGGTTTCTTTTGAGGATCTGGTGACCGAATCGATCGGCGCCGGCCTCGGATCGACGCAGGTCGGCTTCGGCGTCGGCACGCCCATCACGCTGCGGCAGTTCACGCAGGGCGCGCTGCAATCGACCGGCGGTCCGCTGGACGCCGCCATTCAAGGCAACGGATTCTTCATCGTCAATGACAATGGCAACACGGAATATACCCGCGGCGGAAACTTCCAGGTGAACACGGACGGCGACCTGGAGACGGCCTCGGGCCAGTTGGTGCAGGGATGGACGATGACCGACGGCGTGGTCGACACCAATCAGCCCATCGGGAACATCACCGTTCCGGTGGGCACGTTGACGGCTCCTGTGGCTACCCAAAACGTTTCCGTGTCGTTGAACCTTGACTCGGCGGCGGCATCGGGGACGTCGTTCTCGACGTCGGTGCAGGTCTATGATTCGCTCGGCCAGGCGCACACGCTGACGTTCACGTTCACCCAGTCCGGAACGCCCAACCAGTGGAATTATTCGGTCAGCGTTCCGAATGCCGACGTTTCATCCGGGACCTTCACGCCAGTAACCGGCACGCTGACCTTCGATTCCAATGGGAACCTGACCAGCCCGGCGGCGGGCGCTCCGGTGGCGATCCCGATCACCGGGCTGGCCGACGGCGCCTCCGACATGAACATTTCCTGGAGCCTCTACAACGGAAGCAGCCCCGACATCACGCAGTACGACCAGAGCTCGGCGGCATCCGCGCAGTCTCAGGACGGGTCCGCGGCGGCGAACCTGGTGAGCGTCGGCCTGGCCAACGGCGGCCAGGTGCTGGCGCAGTATTCCAACGGCACCCAAGTCGTGGTCGGCCAGATGGCGATGGCGGAAATTCGCAATCCGGATTCGCTGATCGCGGTCGGCAACAGCAATTATCAGGCGAGCGCGCTGACGGCGCTGCCGGCGGTTGGCCTTCCCGGCACTGGCGGCCGTGGAACGGTGGTCGGCGGATCGGTGGAAGCCTCGACGGTCAACATCGCCACCGAGTTCACCAACATGATCGTGTTCCAGCAAAGCTATGAAGCCAACGCGCACATGGTCACCACCATCGATCAATTGAGCCAGACGACGCTGAACCTCCAGAACGAACAATAACTCGGAATAATAGCTCGGAACAAGAACTCGGAACAAGAACTCGGAACAAGAACCAATGACGGCGTTTGAAGAAATCGCGCACCTGGCGGACGTTCCTCTGGACGTGAACGCCGAGCTCGACTGCACGACGATGACGGTCCGCAACATTCTCGATCTCGACGGCGGCAGCGTGATCCGGATGCATCGCTCGGCGGGCGAAAACATCGATCTGTTGTTCGGCGGCACGGTGCTCGGCTCGGGGGAGATCGTGATCATCGAAGATGCGGTGGGGGTTCGCATCACTGATTTCCGGGAGGAGAGCTGACGCGATGGAGATCGTGCGCCAGGTGTTGAGCGTGCTCTCGGTATTCGGGCTCCTGGGCGCGGCCTTATGGGCGCTGCGGCGCGGAGGCCGCATCTCTGTTCGCGGAGCCGCGCGCAAGACCAGATCTCTTGAATCCATCGAGCGCATGGCGCTCACCCCGCAGCATTCCCTGCACCTGGTGCGCGTCCGCGGACGCGAAATCGTGGTCGCGACGCATCCGCAAGGGTGCGCCGTACTGATCGACGGTGGAACGGAATGAAGCGCCTCGTTCTGATCGCAATGTGCGCGACGCCGGCGTTCCCCGCGCCCAGCGATTCGCTGCTCGGCATCACTCTGGTGCCGGGGAAAAATGGAACCTCGCTCAGCGCGCCGATGCAGATCCTGCTGCTGTTGACCGCGCTGACGTTGCTTCCCGCGATTTTGATGTGTGTGACTCCCTTCCTCCGAACCGTAGTGGTGCTCCACTTCTTGCGCCAGGCCCTTGGCACGCAGACTGCTCCATCGAATCAGGTGCTGGTGGGTCTGGCGCTTTTTTTGTCGCTACTGGTGATGCAGCCGGTGGGAACGGAGCTGTATCACAAGTCGTGGGAGCCGCTGGAGGCGGGGACTATCAGCGCGTCGGATGCCTGGGATCAGGCCCAGGTCCCGATTCGAACCTTTCTGCTCAAATTCGCGCGGGAAAAAGACATCAGTCTGTTCCTGGAGCTTTCGCATTCGCCCGCGCCGGCCACGCCCGCCGACGTTCCCCTGACCGCGCTCGCGCCGGCTTATGTTCTGAGCGAGCTAAAAGTCGCATTTCAGATCGGCGCCGTTCTGTTTCTGCCGTTCCTGATCATCGACCTGGTGGTGGCTTCCGTCACGGTCTCGGTCGGGATGGTGCAGTTGCCGCCGGTGATGGTTTCGGCGCCCTTCAAGATTCTGTTGTTCGTATTGGTCGACGGCTGGAACCTGGTCGTCGGATCGCTTGTCAGGAGTTTTCATTAAAATGACCACCGCCGCTGTTGTCGATCTGATGCGCCACGCATTCATTACCACGTTCTGGCTGAGCCTGCCGGTGCTCGCCGTCGGTTTCGTGGTCGGAATCGTGATGAGCCTGACGCAGATTCTCACCTCGATTCAGGATTCCAGCTTCAACACCGTGCCGCGGCTCACCGCGTTTCTATGCGCGCTGGTGCTGGCGATGCCGTGGATGCTCTCGCGCCTGATTTCCTACACTACCGCCTTGTTCGGCGACTTTTCGCGATTCGCGCACTGACTTCGAATGAACCTGGGCCTTCCGGTCAGCACAATGCTCGCGTTTCTCTACGTGCTGGCGCGCGTCTCCGGATTGATCGTGTTCCTGCCGGTGCCCGGGTTCCGCAGCGCGCCGTCGATTTTCCGCGTGATTCTCGCCGTGGCGTTCAGCATCGCTCTGTTTCCCTCCTGGCCGTCGCCTCCCGACGCCATTCCGACCTTCGGCGAGTTGACGGCCACCGCGTTCTCGGAAGCCGGCTTCGGCTTGATGGTGGGGCTGGCGGTGGCATTTCTCACCGAGGGATTCCAGCTTGCCGCGCAGACTTTCGGCGTGCAGGCGGGATACGGATTCGCGTCGACCATCGATCCCTCCACCCAGGCCGATTCCGGCGTCATTCAGATAATGATGGCGCTGATCACCGGCGTGCTGTTTTTTTCGACCGGCATCGATCATCAGGTGTTTCGAGTGCTGGGGACGAGCTTCGAAAAATTTCCCGCCGGAGCGTGGGCGCCCAACGCCCTCTCGCTCGACGGCATTGTGCGATTGGGCGGCGGAATGTTCGTCATCGGTCTGCGCCTGGCCATGCCCGTCATCGCTTTGCTGCTGCTGCTGGACCTGGCGCTCGCGCTGCTCGGACGAATGCAACAGCAGTTGAACCTGCTTTCGCTCTCGTTTCCGGTGAAAATGCTGGCGACGCTCGCGATCCTGGCCGCGCTGGCGCCGGTGATCGTGCGGGTTTTCGAATCCGCCGGCGGACACGCCATGGAAGCGCTGTGGCGCGTCGTCTCCCCTTGAAGTAGATCATGGCGGACAGCCAGCACACCGAAAAGCCGACGCAGCGCCGCGTCGACCGGGCGCGCCGCGAAGGAAATTTTCCGGCCAGCCGCGAGTTTATTTCGTCGGTTCATTTCCTGGGATTCGTCGCACTTGCGGTCCTGTTCGCCGGAGAATTCATTCTGCGCATCGCGCGCGTGATGCGGGAACTGTTGGCCCGCGCTTTCTCCACTGAAATCACCCAGACCGAGCTGGTCTCGATGTCGCGCGAGTTTCTGATTCCCCTTTTT
>DATHCE010000338.1:0-11083 GCA_035319685.1 Bryobacteraceae bacterium
GGAGCGGCTTCGACGGGAACCGCAGGCCGCGACGCGCGAATGAGCGCGCGCAGGCTTTCTTCCCATCTTTGATTGAACGCCTCCAGTTTCCCTTCCGCCACCGACAGCAGATTGCGCCCTCCGTCGCCGTCGTCGGGATAAAAAGCGCCGCCCAGATCGAGCCGTACCTCGCATCCGCACACGGAGCTGCCGCACTCGGCCACGGTTTCGTGGAGACGATCGAGCATCGCGATGACGTGAGCCTGCTTCATTCCGGGCAGAACCAGCGCAAAGCGATTCTCCGAGATCCGGCCGAGCCGGTCGTATTCCCGGCACGCCTTCTCGAAGCCCTTGCTGATCGCGACCAGCAGTTGGTCCAGTTTCGCATAGCCGACCGAATCGGCGAGCTCGCGGAATTGCGGAAACTCGGCCACGACCAGGGCGACCGGCTGGCCGGTGCGGCGGCCGCGCGCCAGTTCATCGTCCAGGAAGCGCAACAGTTGGGCGCGGTTATGCACGCCGGTGAGTGCGTCCCGATTGGCCCGCAGCTCCAGTTCCCGATGCGCCATCGCGTTCTGCAACCCGGCGGCGATGTGCGGCGCCGCTGCGTCCAGAAGCTGGAGATCGGCGCGCGTAAAGGAATCCTTCCTGGTGCGATATAACGCCAGAACTCCCACCAGGCCTTGGGCGAGGTTGAGCGGCACGGCGAGCACCGATTCGAGCGGCTCCCTCGGATCGCACCGGAATCCGGGATCCACCGCCGGATTTCCGTTCACGACCGGTTGGAGATTCTGTCCGACCCAGCCTGTCAATCCATCGCCGAGAGCGATTTCGAGCGTCAACAAGGGAACGCTGCTCCATCCGCTCGCAAACTCCGCATTGAGCGAGTTGGCGTGGCGGAGGAAGAACACCAGCGATTCGCAGGCGATACGCGCGCGCACCGCATCGTTGATGCGCGTCATCATTTCCATCGGATCGAGTGACGCGGAGGCGAGCGCCGAATCGCGCACCAGTTGCTCCTCACGGGCCGCCGCATTGATGGTAGTGAGAAAATCGCCGCCGGTCGCGCCGCGCGGCAAACCGCACAGGTCCAGACCCGCGTCCGGCGCCGCACCCTTTTCCACCAGCACCTCGGTCGAGAGCACGGGCCCCTGCACGGCTTGCGTCTTGGCCCGCTGCTCCAGCATCACGTACTGTTTCTGGAGCGCCTCCACGACTCTTGGATCGAAACTTTTTCCAGCTTCGGCGGCAATCTGCTGCATGGCCTCTTCGATGGGGATGCCTTTGCGGTACTCACGGTCCGAAATCATCGCATCCAGCCAGTCGGAAACCGTGAGGATGCGCGCTCCCAGCGGAATCTCATCCCCGGCGAGCCCGAACGGGTATCCCGATCCGTCCCATTTTTCGTGATGCGCGCGGACGATGGGCGCCACGGCGTAAGGGAACTGCATTTGTTCCACGATTTCGGCGCCCACCAGCGGATGCACCTTCATTTTGGCGAACTCTTCCGGCGTCAACTTGCCGGGCTTCGTCAGGATATGCTCGGGAACGGCCAGTTTGCCGATGTCGTGCAGCAGCGCGCCCGCCTGCAGGGCCTCCAGTTCGGGTTCGCTAAGGCCCATCGTCTTGCCGATGCCCAGCGCATACACCTGGACGCGGCGAATGTGGCCGCGCGTGTTCAAATTGTCCTTGGCTTCGACCGCCAGCGCCAGCCCTTCGATCGCGCGGAGGTGCAATGCGTTCAGATCGCTCGCGTGCTTTTCCCGCATGGTCCATTCGGTTTTCTGCGAACGATAATTTCGATACGCCAGATACAAGGCCGCGAGCACCAGCAAGGCGGTTCCCGAGGAAATCGCCGATTTGCCGAGGTGAATCACCTGCGCCAGCGCCGCGCCCACCAGGTAATACGGAAACGCCCAAAAATAGGATTTCTTCCAAAGACGGCCCAGCCGCTGTTCGCCGGCGAGCCGCAATAGAATAGCGGCCGGAAATGTATTGGCGACAAACAATGACACCGCCGCGATGAACAGGCGGAACGGCGGGTCTTGCAGCCCCTTCGGTAGAACCGACGCGAGCACGAAGCTGGCCGTGGAGATCACGGTCGCCTGCACGCCCAGGCTTACCATCAGACGGCGCAACGACCAGCCCTGACCCGATCGCAGATCCTGAATCACCGCCGCGGTGCATCCGATGGTGACGGCTTCCGGAAGGCTCAAATCAACGATGCTCAGTAAGACGAACGGCAGGTTCAGCGAGAATCCGGCGGAAGTGCCGGTGCGCTGGAGATGGAAGAAACTGGTGATGGCGACGATGGCGAGATAAATCAGGAATCGCCTAGAATCGACGCCGTTCCAGCGGAAGCCCAGGCTGACGAGCTCGGCAAAGCCAAGCACCACGGCGGTCACAACGAACAGACGAGACTGGAGCGGAGCACGCTTTGACACGGCGGCGACTGGACGCTCCCCCATGGATGACTCCTCCGTTCTTATGGCTCCTCTGTAAAGTACGGCTGGGATGACATCTTTGTCGATAGAGTGAAATACCAAGGGACTAAGACAAAACATCAGTCAAACGCCTAAGGTGGTTTTCGCCGGCAACAGTACGGTTGGCATCGGGGTACCCTTTAGGCCGCAACAAAACTAGCCGGCAACAGTACGGTTCGGCATCGGGGTACTATTTAGGCCGCCACAAAACTAGCCCTAGTGCCCTTGAAACCGGCGGAATTTGATTGTTACGGCGTCTCGCCGAGGTTATGATTTGATTGGAGGAACACGCAATCCCCGAGTGAGCGTATGGTGGAACTAGGCGTAACCATCGGCATCCTGGTGGCATCGAGCCTGCTGTTTGTGTATTGGTTTCGATTCACCTGCGTGTTGATTCTGAGCGCGAAGACTGCGCACGATTACGCGGCGAACATTGCCGCGGCGAACCATTTGAGCTTTCCTGAAATCCAGGTTCAACTCCAGCAAGCTGCTGCCGGAGATTTCGATCGCTTGAAAGACCTGCTCGATCGCGACTACGCGCTGGTGCTCCAGCTCATGAGTCAAATGGAAGCCGGCAAGAGCGGCATCGAGGAGCGGATGCTGTCGATTCACTACTTCCTGACAGGCGTGTGGTACCGGACCAGCGTGCGGTTCTCGGCGAACTACGGGCGCCAGGCGCTGGAACAGATGTCGCAGGTGGTGGCGCATTTTGCCAACACCATCGGCGAAGCGGCCGCCGCCGCGTAACTATCGCACCTGCGGGAATCCCAAGTCAACGGAACTGGTGCCCGGATCGGGCCAGCGCGACGTCACCACTTTCGCTCGCGTGTAAAATTTGACACCCTCGGGGCCGTACATGTGCAGATCGCCGAACAGCGACGCCTTCCATCCTCCGAAGCTGTAATAGGCGACCGGCACGGGAATCGGAACGTTGATTCCCACCATTCCTACGTCAGCGTCGAACTGGAATTGACGCGCGGCGCCGCCGTCGCGGGTGAAAATCGCGACGCCGTTGCCGTATGGATTCTCGTTCACCAGCCGCAGCGCCTGCTCGTAGGAATCGACGCGGACGATCGACAGCACCGGGCCGAAAATCTCGTCGTCGTAGCAGCGCATGCCCGGCTTCACGCGATCGAGCAGCGACGTTCCCAGAAAAAATCCGGGTTGTTTGCCGGCCTCATCCGCGCGCCCATCCACGACCACGCTCGCGCCCTCGGCGGCGGCATTTTCGACGTAGGCGGCGACGCGGTCGCGATGCTCGCGCGTGATCAGCGGGCCCATTTCGTTGTTCTCGTCGATCCCCGGCCCGATCCTGATTTTCGCCATGCGCTCGCGAATCGCGGCGATCAGCGGATCGGCCACGTTGCCGACCGTCACCACCACGGAAATCGCCATGCAGCGCTCGCCGGCCGATCCGTAGGCTGCCGAAATCGCCGCGTCCGCCGCCATCGCGACGTCGGCATCCGGCAACACCAGCATGTGATTTTTCGCGCCGCCCAGCGCCTGTACGCGCTTCCCGTTTCGCGTGGCGGTCTCATAAATGAATCGCGCCACCGGCGTCGAACCGACGAAGCTGATCGCCTTCACATCGGGATGCTCCAGCAGCCGGTCGACGGCGATTTTGTCGCCTTGCAGAACGTTGAATACTCCATCGGGCACGCCAGCGCGCTGCAACAGCTCGGCCATGAGCAGGCTCACCGAGGGATCTTTTTCCGACGGCTTGAGGATAAACGCATTGCCGCACGCGATGGCGTTCGCAAACATCCACATGGGCACCATCGCCGGAAAATTGAACGGGGTGATTCCCGCGACCACGCCCAGCGGCTGATGAATCTGATACACGTCGACGCCGCGGCTGGCCTGTTCGGAAAAACCGCCCTTCAAAAGATTCGGAATGCCGCAGGCGAACTCGATATTTTCGAGACCTCGCGCGACTTCGCCCATCGCATCGGGCAGGGTTTTGCCGTGCTCGAGCGTGATCAACTGGGCGAGCGCCCGGCGATTCGCGTCCACCAGCTCGCGCAGCCGGAACATCACCTCGGCGCGGCGCGACAACGGCGCGGCTCGCCAAGAAGGGAAGGCTTTTTTGGCCGCCTCGACGGCATGATCCACTTCGGCTACATTTGCGAAATCGACGGATGCGCGCCGCTCGCCCGTTGCGGGATTCCACACCACGCCCGAACGGCCGGAGCTCGATTCGATCAATCGCCCGTCCACCCAATGGCTGACGCGCTTCACGGCAGTGACGGATTCGAGTGCTGTCATGCCCTTCATCTTAAAGCAAAGCGCGGATGGGAGAGGATTTTCAGCACACCTCGCCGAGACGCCCCGCGCCTCCGCAATAGGTCACGTCCTGAAGCTGGAGCAGAATCCCGTCCGGATCGGTGAAATACAATTCCGGCGTGCCTTCTTTCGCGCCGCCGCGATTTTCCATGCGCATCGATACATAAGACGTCAACGGACCGGCGGGCCCGCGCGCATCGCCGCGCGGCTTCAAGCCGAAATCGGCGAGCGTCTTCATGACCTTGTCGGAATCGAAATTCTCCATGGTCATGCAGACGTGGTTGATAGCGGGCGGCGGCGGAGGCGCGCCGTTTCTGCCCCCGCCCATTCCGACGATGGTCAAAAACTGCTTGTTCGCTCCGACCGCGAGCAGCGGCGTCGCCGGTCCTTGATGCACCTGAATCGGCATACCGAACAAGCCCTGATAAAACGCCATCGACCGCTCGGCGTTGGAGACGAACAGAGTGAAGTGGCTGAGATCGCGTACGGCGATCACGCCTTTGTGCGGCGATGGCTCGGGCGCGCCGCACATTTCGCCCAGCAATCCGGCGCCGCCGCAATAGGTCGTGTCCTGAAGCTGGACGACAAGGCCGTCGGGATCGCCGATGTACAGCTCCGCGGTTCCTTCCTTGGCGCCACCGAGGTCCGCACCACGCATCCGGACGCGAGCCTTCATGGCGCCTCCGCTCAATCCGCCGCCGCGACCACCCGGCTCGGCCCTGGTCACGCCGTGCCCGGCCAGAATTTCCAGTGTCCTGTCGACGTTGAAATGATCTGTCGTCAGGCAAAAATGATTGATCCCCGGCTTCGCGCTCGGCCCGCCGTTCAAGGCCAGGAATTGCGGTCCGGGACCGATTCGCAGGACCGTCGTTGGTCCCTGCCGCGCCTGAATGGGCATGCCGAACAGCGCCTGATAAAACTCGATGGATCGGGCAGGATCGGTCACCGTGAGCGTCATGTGGCTCAGCGATCGAACCGGAATCGGGGTCTGCGCGCGCAATCGGGGCGCGATTCCCAGGGCGGAAAATCCAAGCAGAACATCTCGCCGTGTCATAATGCGTCCGATTCTATCAGCTTGCGCTCGCGGGTGAGAAAATGAGGATGCGATGCGTCTGCTGGGACCGGCACATCTGGCGATCATGGCGTCGATCCCTGCGGCCGCCGCGCTTCTCGCGTGGCCCGCGCGAGCCAGCGCGGCAATGGGACTGCGGATACGCCTCGGCCTCGGATACGTTCTGCTGGTCGTTCAACTGAGCTGGTACGCATACGTCTATTTCATGGGCGGCGTGCGGTTTCCCTATGGCTTGCCGCTGGAGCTTTGCGATTTCACGGCTTGGGTTACCATCATCGGCGCTCTGAAGAAGACGCAATGGTGTTTTGAATTCGCCTATTTCTCGGCGATCGCCGGAGGCGGAATGGCCGTGGCGACGCCGGATCTGTGGGCCGCCGGAATGTCGTTCGGAACGCTTTATTTTTTCGTGCTTCACAGCCTGCCGATCGTGACGGTGCTGGCCATGATATGGGGAAAACAGGCTCGGCCGCGTCCACAGTCGCCGTGGGTGGTGTTCGGCATTCTCAACGCGATCGCCGCCGGCCTCGGAATATTCGATGCGGTCTTCGGCACCAATTATATGTATCTCCGCCAGAAGCCGGTGAGCGCATCGCTGCTCGATTACATGGGGCGCTGGCCGATCTACATCGTCACGGGCGACGCGCTGGCGCTCGCATTGTTTCTGTTACTGGGTCTGCCGTTCCGCAAGCCGGCCGGCAAGGATAATTGAAGAGCGTCTATGCCGACCCTTCGCCTGCTTGCGATTCTGCAAACGGACTGCCCGACCTGCCGGCTCATCACGCCCTATCTGAACGCTTTGGCCGCCCAATCGATTCCGGTCTCCGCGATTTCGCAGGACGGCGAGGATTCGACCCGCGAATTTATGCGCCAGATGGACGTTCGCTTCCCGGTCGAGCGCGATCCCGGATTCGATCTCGCCCGGCGCTTCAACGTCGTTACCGTGCCCACGCTGTACGTCCTCGACGAACAGGACCGCATCGTGCGGACGGAACCGGGGTTCGACAAACTCGCGCTCAACGAAATCGCGGCGTTATTCGGGCAACTGCCCGTCGCCAGCGCCCACGATGGAGCGCCTGAATCCAAGCCCGGATGCACGTCGCGGCATCTGGAAGCGCATACCGGCGATGCCGGCGCAGCCGCGCTTGATCTGTATTCGACGCGAGGCAAAGCGGCTTCCGTGATCGACCTCGCGGACGGCGAGGATCCGTTCGAATATTGCTATCGTGCGTTCGGCGACGCGCTGCCGGTAGTGCCTCCGACGATCGAACGCGTGGAGCAGGCGCTCCGCGCCGCCGGCGATCGCGACCGGCGTGAGGTGATCGCGCGCATTCCGCCGTGTTACGGCGAAGCCACGCTCGAGAAAATCGCGGCCAATGCCGTGATGGCAGGCTGCCGACCTGAGATGATGCGCGTGCTGATCCCCTTGACGCGGGCGGTTGCCGATGAGCGCTTCAATGCGCACGGCATGCAGGCGACCACGCATTTCGCCGCACCGCTCGTCGTGGTGAACGGGCCGGTGCGGCACGAACTGGGATTCCATTTCCGCCAGAATGTGTTCAGCAACGTGGCCCGATCGAACAGCACGCTCGGACGCGCGCTTCAGTTGATCCTGGTGAACATCGGCGGAGCGCGTCCCTCGGCCATCGACATGTCGGCGCTCGGAAATCCCGGCAAATTTTCGTTCTGCATCGCCGAAAATGAGGAAGAAAATCCGTGGGAACCGTGGCACGTCGAGCGAGGCCTGGCGCGCGATCAGAGCGCGGTGTCGCTGGTCACCTGCGAGGCTCCGCACGGCGTGAGCGAGCATAGATCGCGCACCGCGCGAGGCGTGTTGAAAGCCATAGCCTACGCGCTTTCGACTGTCTGGAGCTATCGCAGCTGCCTGGGAGCCGAGGCCCTGGTGGTGCTTTGCCCCGAGCACGTGCGAACCATCCATCGCGACGGTTTCCGCAAGCGGGATGTGCGCGAGTTCCTGTTCGCGAATGCCGGCGTTCCCGTGCGCTGTTATGCGGACCCGGAACCCTTCGAGGGCGCCGATCAGCGTACTATGTACAAAGAGATCACGATCGACGGCGAGCCGTGTTATCAGAAGTTCCGTTCGCCCGAATCGATCCAGATCGTAGTGGCGGGCGGCACAGCAGGCAAATTCTCCGCGGTGCTGGGGAGTTGGCTCACGGGACCGCGCGGCAGCCAGATGGTGACGTATCCAGTGTGAAGGTGGACGCCCATGCGACTTGTCAATCCGTTGAATGAGAACGCCCCCGTGGCCGCGTCTCTCGCGCCGCGGCTTTCAAGACTCGAAGGCATGACCATCGCGCTGCTCGATATCAGCAAGCCTGGCGGCAACATTTTTCTGGATCGCGTGGAACACCGGCTGCTAAACGAGCGCCGCGTCGCGGCGGTGATCCGCGTGACGAAACCTACCTTCGCCAAGCCCGCGCCACCCGAATCGCTCGAAAAGATCCGGCATGCCGATGGGGTGATCGAAGCGCTGGCCGATTGAGGGTCCTGCACAACGTGCAGTTTGCACGACACTTTGAAACTCGAAAGCATGGGAATCGCCGCGGTGCCGGTCGCTACCGATGAGTTCATGACCGCCGCGCGCGCGCAAGCCGCGGCCCTGGGACGACCCGCGTTCGACGCGATCTATATCCCGCATCCGATTCAGGATCAGACCCGGGCCGAGATCGAGGCCAAAGCCGACGCCGTGTTCGACGAGTTGATCGCGCGGCTGACAAATTTGAACAAAACGCCCTAAGAATGTTACCCTCCGATCATGCAGACTGAACAGATTGTCGCGTTGTTGATTGCTGAGCGGGATCGGCTCAATCGAGCCATCCAGGCTCTGCAGGGTCCAGCGGAACGCGCTGCCAAGCCAGCCGCCAAGCCCGCGGCGAGCCCCGCACCGGCGCCCGTCAAGCGGAAACGCAGGCTCAGCGCCGCCGGACGGAAAGCGATCGCGGATGCGGCCAAGAAGCGATGGGCGGCAATCAAGGCTGCCAAAGCCGCCGCGCCTGCCGCGAAGCCGAAAGCAGCCGCTCCCAAGAAAGACTGACGCTCGCCCGCCGCGCGAGCGTCGCAACCGGTACTTCAATCCCAGTTTCAGGCCGCGCGCCCCACACCGCGACGCGCCTCCTTCAAATTTGAAAGTTCCGGGATCGGGGTTTGCCCCCGTTGTTGGCGTAGAACCCGGAGCCCAATTTGAAGGGATTTATCTCCCTTAGTTTGTTTGGCGTACCACCGAACCCAATTTCCAACGTCCTCTCGGTCAGCATCATGCTATCAATGATTATAGTGCTATGATGCAGACATGAGGACAACGATTACGCTCGAGCCTGAATGTCGAGGCTCTTCTTCGCACGGTCATGAAGGAGCGCGGGGTCTCTTTCAAAGAAGCTCTCAATTCCGCAGTGAGAGACGGCCTGACTCAAAGGAGGCAGAGGAAGTATTTCATTCAGCCGTCTTTCTCTCTTGGAGCGGAGCAGAATTTCCGATGGGACAAGGCGCTGGAAACCGCTGCCGCGATCGAGGATGAAGAGTTGAGTCGCAAGCTCCATCTGCGCAAGTGATCATCGTCGACGTCAACCTGCTTATTTACGCGGTGAACAAGGATGCTCCGCTTCATCGGAAGGCAAAGTCCTGGCTGGAATCGGCCATTTCCGGGACCGAGACTGTAGGGTTGTCCTGGACTGTTTTACTCGCGTTCCTACGCTTGACAACACGACCGGGGATATTTCAGAAGCCTTTGGGTGTGGAATCGGCGTTTGGCGTCGTTGAGGCCTGGCTCGAGCAACCAGCCGTGATTGCGGTCGAACCCACTGCGCGGCACCTGCGCACTTTGCGCAACCTGACGCTGCCCCTTGGCACAGGTGGAAATCTTACGTCGGACGCCCACCTGGCGGCATTAGCTATCGAGCACGGCGCGCAACTTTGCTCGACGGACGGCGACTTTGCGCGATTCCCCGGGCTGCGGTGGTTTAACCCGCTCGTTTAACCGAGTGAGAGTTTCGCCGCAGAAAGCATCCGTAGTTGGGAAAAGTGATTTGGCGTCCCCAAGGGGATTCGAACCCCTGTTACCGCCGTGAAAGGGCGATGTCCTAGGCCGGGCTAGACGATGGGGACGCTTCGGGAAAAACCTTGCTTGTTTCCAGAGTAGCAGCTACAGCGTTTTCAGATACGCGAGCACTTGGGCTTTTTCGTCCGCGCTCAACTGGTCTTCGAACGCCGGCATCCCGCCGCCGCCCTTGTTGATCAGGTCCATTACGACCTCATCGGTAGGCTTCTTCCCGTTGGCAAGCTTGGCCTTCTTGTACAGGCCCTTCAGGCCCGGTCCCATTTTCTTTTCGTCGCTGTCGGCGTTGTGGCAGACCGCGCAATTATCCTCGAAAACGCTCTTGCCCTTGACGGGGTCGCCCTTCTTCTGACCGAATATCTGCTGGGCGCCGAGAAGCGCCGCCAGGCACGCACCCGCAATGAAAGCTTTTTTCATCTCCAAACCTCTCCCAGGTGAATTATTTTAAAATCTGCTCGTATGGCCCTGACTACAGGCGATCGCGCGCCGGAGATCCGATCCGGCTCGTTTCAACTTTCGAAGCTTCGCGGCAAGCGCGTCGTGATCTTTTTCTTTCCAAAATCCGACACGCCGGGATGCACAAAAGAAGCGTGCGAATTCCGCGACGCCTCTAAAAAGTTTATCAAACTCGACACGGAAATCGTCGGGATCTCTCCCGACCAGGCCGAGGCGCAGCAGAAGTTCGCGTCCAAGTACGGCTTCCAGTTCGCCTTCGTCGCGGACCCTGATCATGCGATCTCCGAAGCTTATGGCGTGTGGAAAGAAAAGAGCATGTACGGCAAGAAATACATGGGAATCGAGCGCACTACATTTATTGTCGGGGCCGATGGAAAAATCGAGACCATCTTCCCGAAGGTGACGCCGGAAGGACATGCCGCGCAGGTGCTGGAGGCGCTGAAGGCGTCCTGATCTTGCCCGAAGAATCGCCGCTTCGTTTGGTCGCGGCCGGGCCCCGACTAGAGGCAAGCCAATACACGGCGCGGTTCAGACATTCTGGCGACTCGGCAGAAGCGGATCCGCGACGCATGGGATGACAAGTTGGAGGAGGCGCGGCGGCGGAAACTGCGCCGCTTTTCCCGATGAGTCTATACTCAATGAGTGGCTGATCCCGACCTGAAGGAAGATCTTCCATTTCGGCATTACACGTTGAAACACCGCGCTGTAGCCTGGATCAGCATGCATCTGTTCGATTCG